>NZ_CATWDQ010000005.1:0-166275 GCF_958349595.1 uncultured Phascolarctobacterium sp.
GATATTCTACGATACGCTTTTCTTTTTTCTGTCTATTTTCTCTACAGCACTTCAGGATCGATCCTGCAGCGAAGCTTTTTTTATATCTTTTATTTTTCCAGTTCTGCCGCAGCAGCAAAATACGCCTCCGGCGTCCAACCGCCTGCCAGCAATTTTACCAGCAGCTTGCCAGTATTAGCAGCATCGTCATAAGCAGTATGCCACAAGCCGCCCGTATCGACGTTTTGTTCTTCCGTCGCCTTCTTCAACCCGGTCGTATAACTGTCGCCCTTCATCAGCTTGTAGGCGGCCGCCAGATCAAGGTAATCCTCTTCTAAAACAGGGTTTTCCAGCTTATGCCGCCGGCTGCCTTCTGCCACTACCTTATAATCCTCATTGCCCCAGGCCACAAAATAAGTCTTGCCCGGTACATACAACGCTTTGATCTGCTCCAGCATCTCACTAAATTCGATAGCTGTCTCCATATCTTTTTCAGTGATCATACAGAAATCCATCCCCTCTTTAGCCTGCTTCGGATAAAAATGCGGATGGACAAAATTTTGGATCTTACCTGTGACTTCAAGAGAAGTTCCATCAAGCTTCACCGCGCCGATCTCAATGATTTCTGAAAAAAATCCCCGCGGCCGTCCCATTCTTTTAGTATATTGCGTAAACTCAAAGTCCGCTACAAAAAAATCCCTGCTCATCAGTCTGCCCCCAGCTACTCTAAATATTTATCCTCATTATAACACTATCTGTCATCAATGCGCTATCTGCTGAATTTTCCGAATTATAAAATTTTGCATAAATACTTAAACTTTCCTTAAAATAATGCTAAAATATAAAAGTTCTTACTTTTATAAATAACAGGGAGTGTTATAGATGCAGCAACATCAACTTAAAGGCAGCCTGATGCTGTTTTTCTGCGCCTTGATCTGGGGCTTGGCCTTCGTAGCGCAAAGCGTCGGTGCCGACCACGTAGGCGCTTTCACCTTCAACGGTATCCGTTCGCTGATCGGCGCCGCTTTTCTGATCCCCTGCGCAGCCTTTTTTGACCGTCTGGCCGGCAAGCCTTTTTCTATTTGGGGCACTGATAACAAGACCGAACGTCAGGACCTGATCACCGGCGGCATCGTCTGTGGTATCGTGCTGACGATCGCCAGTACACTGCAGCAGATCGGCATCGGCTATACCTCTGTCGGTAAAGCCGGCTTCATCACCACACTCTATATCGTTATCGTGCCCCTGTTCGGGCTCATCGTCCATAAAGCCGTTACCAGGCTGCAATGGCTCAGTGTTTTGATTGCCGCTGCCGGTATGTACTTTATCTGCATCAACGAAAATTTCAGCGTCAACTACGGCGACATGATCATTTTCGCCTGCGCCTGCTTTTTCGCGCTGCATATCATCACCATCGAACGCTTCTCCGTATTGGTAGATGGTGTGCGGATGTCGCTGCTGCAATTTGCCGTCTGCGGCATTTTGAGCCTGCCGGCCATCTTCTTTTACGAAACGCCGACCTTGGAAGCGCTTGAGGCGGCCTGGCTGCCGATCCTATATGCCGGCGTCATGTCCTGCGGTATCGCCTATACCCTGCAGATCCTCGGCCAGAAATACGTCAATGTTATTTTAGCCTCGATTATTTTAAGTATGGAATCCGTCTTTTCCGTTCTGGCGGGCTGGCTGCTGCTGGGCGAGCAGCTTTCCCTGCGCGAACTTGGCGGCTGCGGCCTGGTCTTTGTCGCTATCCTGTTAGCTCAACTGCCGCCCAAACGTCAATAAATCATTAATACGCACATAGATCAAACCCGCTTCTATAAAATTATAGAAGCGGGTTTTTATCTTAACCACTGTAAAATATACGAATGCTCATGTAAATAACGCTGCCGCACCTGATAATCCGGCAAAATGCTGGCTACACGCCGCCAAAACCGACAGCTGTGATTCATATTACCGATGTGACTCAGCTCATGCACGACCACATAATCCAAAACGGACAGCGGATAAAATACCAGCCGCCAGGAAAAATTCAAATTGCCATTCGTACTGCAAGAACCCCAACGCTTCGCCGCTGACGACAGCTTCACGTTTTTGTAAGTGATACCCATCTGCTCCGCAAAAAATTCAGTCCGTTCCTGCAAAACCAGTAAGGCTTGCCCACGCAGCCATTTTTCCAGTGCCTGCTGCGAATCCCGCTGCGGGCACAGCAGTACCGCACCATTTTCCTGCACCTCTTTCACCTCTGCCAACCGCAAAGTATATCTTTTATCCAATACAGGCAGCTGTATTCCGTCTGCCACTAAAAACTGCCGCTTTTTCTGCACAGCAGCATACTGCTGCTGCTTCTGCAGTATCCAGGCGGTTTTTTCCTGCACAAAGCCTTCTATATCGCTTAAACGTGCCTGCAGCGGTGCCCGTACGCTGCATTTTCCCTCGCTGTCGATCACGATGGCAAGCGTCCTGCGTTTACTTCTGATCAACTCATAAGCTACTGTCATTCCTGTCTCCATATCGTTCTGTAGTTTTCTTCATCACGCTAACCGCACACTCTGACTATCGCTTCCAGATTTTTCAGCCCGGCCAGCCATTCGCGCGGAATACTGTCATAGCCATAATACAAACCTGCCAGGCTGCCGGCAACAGCCGCTACCGTATCGGCATCGTCACCCAAATTTACTGCCCACAGCAGGCACTCGCGGTACGAATCCGTATTAGCCAGACACCACAACGCCGCTTCCAGCGTATCTACCACATAACCGCTGCTCTCGATCTCAGCAGCCGGCAAATCATACAAACTGCGGTCAATAATACGGCTGTAATAATGCAGCTCCCGGTTATCATCGGCATCGGCCACCTGCCGCAGCTCCTCCACAGCCTTCGCCACACCACGCATCAGCAAGGTATGCAGTTTAAAGCGTTCGCGGTGCTGAATGATCTCACCGGCAACAGTACAATATAAAAAGCAGCCCAAAGTACAGCAAATATGCGCGTGAGTCAGTGCCGACACATTCCTGATAGCTTCATAACGAGCTGCTTCCGGATGGGCCTGCAGATAAAACTCCACCGGTAAGATCCGCATCAGAGAACCATTACCGCAGTTCCATTGGTTACGAGGCGCGCAGCGTTCCAGCGGCATCCTGTTCAAATAATTCAGCAGCGCCTGCTTCGTTGTCGCGCCAACGTCAAACGCCGTTCCCTCCGGTGTCAGATACCCCTCCTGCAGCCAGCTGGCAAAACGGCGCATCAAATCATAATAATCCAGCCGCCAGTCATTTTCACGCAGGCTCGCCAACGTGCATAAAGTCAGGCTGGTATCGTCCGACCATAAGCCCTGCTGCATTGCCAGTACCGGACTGAATTTTAAACTCTCGCGGCTTTTTCCCTGTGCCGGATAGCCCAAAGCATCACCTACCGCCAGCCCCAGTATGCCGTTTAAAATATGATCAGTCATGATTTTCTTCTACCAGCTCAAAACGGTACTGCTGCTCCGCCTCGGGATACTTTTCACGATCCACCTCAGAAGCAAACATCGCATAAGGCCGTACATAATAGGCAAAATCACCATACAAGGCCTGATAAACAACGCACTGCTCACCTGTTTCCGTATGCTGCGCCACAACCAGCACTTTATAAGCCTTACCTTTAAAATGCCTGTAAACCCTGCCCGCTAAAATCTTACGCATAAAAATTACCTCATTACAATATCTAAAATTTATTATTTTCAAAGACTGTTTTAAACTTCACGATTCAGCCCTTCATGGGCCAGTTCCATACTCTCTACCGCTATTTCTTCACTGCCAGTGCTAACATCAGGACAGCTCCACTTAACAGGCCAGGCGTTAAAAATCTGCCAGCGTGCTACAGCTTTTTGGTCGTCACCCAAAAGCTCGATCATCACATTTTTCCGCTCAAGATCGCCCTTCTTAATACTTGCAAACCAATCCGTCCAATACTGCGAATCAGCCATCCCCCATTTCAGTGTCACGTTGCCAAACTTTACAAAACCCGGCATTCTCCCAGGTGCAGTGGCCTGATGATTGCCTTCCCTGTATTCAATCGGATCGACATCTATATTAGGTGCCGACACCTCTGAAAAATGCCCTACTGATTTATCATCTATCAAAACATTATAATTATATTTTTTAAAAGGGTATACTGTTGCCATTTTCACTCACTCCTTTATAATTGCTGCCCGATATCTCACCACAGCCTGCATCTATATTTTAACCTATTTCAGCGTCAGACGGCCAGCAAAATAATTATAAACTGCAAATAAAAGAAACAGTCTGCAGCAATCATCACAAGCTACAGACTGTCTCAATCACAGCGCTCAACTAATTTATATCTGTGCAGCTAGATAAAATCTAAAAGCGTTACCGGCAATAACTGCATACCAAAGGCCGGCAAAATAACCAGTAAAGCATCGGCAATCAGCAAAAGTACCGTGCTCCAAAACAACAGCTTGCTCAAAATGTGCTCTTCCCGTTCTTCTTCAGTAAGATTGCGTAAAAGAATGTTTTCGACGACAAAACTGGCGGCACCATAATACAGGCCGATCACTGCCAGGCTCATAACTACCGTACCCAACTCACCGCTGACTTTGATTCTCATAATTTACATCCCCTGTCTTTAGTATGTTTTTTATTAGCAATAAGTTTTGTCTAACAATATAACATATATTATTAGCAAAGTCACTATACAGATTTAAAATTAACTGTCCTTTTAACTCGATACCATCATCTGATAAGAAAGTCATTGCCAGCAATCTATATCTGTGTTATAATTCCAATTGATATTGATGAGCCGATATCTTTTGCTCCGCCTGGAGCACAAAGCACCTGCGTTTTCACGCAGGTGCTTTTGTATTTTAAATTTATAGACAGCATGGCAAAAAATCAACCCCATAACTTCCACAGAAGTTATGGGGTTACTCTTCAATTTGGTGGAACTAACTGGACTCGAACCAGTGACCCCCTCGATGTCAACGAGGTACTCTAACCAACTGAGCTATAGTTCCGCAACGATGTTATTTTAGCGCAGAATCGCCTTTTTGTCAAGCTATAGCAGTATAAAAGCCATTATATGCTGAATTTTACGGCAATTTATTCTCTGATCGTGACTTTACTGCCAACCTGAACATAAGGCAGAAGCTCCAGCAGCTCGTCATTCCTCATTCTCACGCAGCCTTCCGAGGCCATCGTACCGATAGATTCCGGCGCGTGTGTGCCATGGATGCCGATGCCGTCCCAGCCTGTTACCAGCGAAATAAATTTAGGCCCGTAAGCGCCTTTGATCTCGCCCTTGCCGTCACCGAAATCATGCGTCCAATACGACGCATCTAAGATCTCGTCCACCTCAAATTTACCTGTCGGCGTAGTCATATCGCCGGCACGCTGCTTTTGCCCAGGCTTAGCACCAACGGCAACGCCCCACTGCTTAACAACTTCGTTATCTTTCAGCACATACAGCTTGTAATCACTTTTATCTATCAATATCGTATAGACCGTTTTAGCCGCTGCCGGCTGCTTCTGTTCTTCCTTCGCCGGTTCTGAAGCAGGTTTTTCAGGCTTTACCTCCTGCTTTGGCTGCTCAGTCGGCGTCGCAGTCTGTGTCTGCATAGTTTGCTGCGTCGCCTGCCGCTCTTTGCTGAGCCCTTCCAAATACCACAAAGCACCCGATACCAGTACGCCGATCAAAATTATTACAGCAGCGATCTGTTTCTGTTGACGGCGTCTGCGTCTGGCACTTTCTTCTTTGAACTGATCTCTATACGATTTACTCACAGTAACATCCCCTTTATGTGTTTATGGTATAACCGTTGCCTATTTTTGTCAATCGCCGCAAAAACATTTACCGGCCGTTATATCCGTGCTAAAATATACATAACGATCAACAACTGATGACGGAGGGCTGTATGGAAAATATCATGACAAACTTTAAGCTGCCTGCCGCTGCCGGCTTCGTACCCCTGCTTCTGGACGACGGCCACGGCGACTACAACCGCAGCTATGAGCAATATGAACATAACGACATAGATTATGCAGATTATTCGACCGACCACCGCGATAATAATTATCGTAACTTTGAAAAAAAGAAACGTAAAAAAACAGACAAAGAAATCGTAGCCGATATTTTGAAACGCTGGGATTAAGTAACGCAAAACCACTCAACTATGCAGTTGAGTGGTTTTTATATTTACAGCTTCCAGCCTATAAGCAAATTCCTAAATTGTGTGCAGAAACAGCTGCTTTTACCTTGCTGTTTCTGCACCTGACAGCAGTCACGACATTTTACCTTTATACATTGCTAATATTCCCCTATAACAATGTAAGCCAGTTAAAATGTCCAGCGTGCGCCGACGTTCCACTGCCAATCCTTAGTAAAGTCGCTGCCGGAGCTGCGCTCCACATCCAGATAAATATGACTTGTCTTGCCGGTAGCAAATGCCGCGCCGATACCATATTCAAACCAGGTATCGTTAAAAGTATCACCAGTCTTCACACTGTCAGTGCCGTCATGCATCGTCACATCATAACCGCCGCCAAACTCGTGCAGCAGATTTGCTTTCGCATAAACGATCCCCTTACTGCCAACCTCTTTACCGATATTGAAACCAATGCGTCCGACAGCACTCTTGATCCCGCTTTGGTCGACCTGGATGCCATTGCTGGTAGTATAGCTATCGCCGCCCAGATAGCCTAAAGTAAACTGCGCCTGCGGCTCGATGTACCAGCCATTTTGCAACGCATTTTTGCGGCCATACTCAGCGCTCAGCGACACACCTGTATTGTTAAAGTCGCCGGTGATCTTGTTATTTCTGGTATCGTAGACCGTAAAATCGTTATCCATATTGCTCACTTTAAAAACTACATCCAGATAATGACCTTTACTGCCTATTTCCGTATTATAGAAGCTGATCGCCTTGCTGCTGTTATCGCCGCTGCCGCGATTATAGCTGCTGTCACCGTCCACATAACTGATCGCAGCACCCTGATAACGCACCTTATCTTCGGTACGCTTAGTCACCGCATCATACCCCAGCTCATAGGCAGTATACTTGTTCTCAAAACTGAATTTACCATCGCGGCCGATCTTCGACCCACGCAGTCTGAACCAGGCCCCCTGCGTTTCTTCACCGTTATGCCGCAGTTCACCCATTCGCTGCAGCAGCTTGTCGTTCTCGCTGCGCCAGGTATGGTAGTTCAAAGCATTTGCCGACAGGATCGTATCCGTACTGGTAGTAGGATTACCGATATTCGTTACCTGCTTCAAATACCAGTCCTTGGTATAATTACCGCTGGTATCAGCAGTATCCTGATGATCCAGTTCATAACGCTTCCAGTACAGCGTGCCTTCGCCGTCCACCGCGGCAAAGCTGCCGTTATGATTGTTGACAGTTGCCAAAACCGTACCGACCCCCTCTGCCCCAAGCGGCTGATAACCGTTGACTTCATACAGATCAATGTACTGCGTCCCTGTCAGAGTATCGGTCACATATAGCTTATCACTGTTCAAAACATTCTGGCTGGCATCGATATCCATTTTGATAACACCATTATTGCCGCTGAGATTCTCGACCGTTAAGGTATGGAAAGTATTCCCGTCCTGCGTCATATCAACGATCGAATTATCATTGACCAGATGCTGCAGATTAGAATCCCCTGTCATATTCCACAGAGAATGCTCCGTCAGACTGAGATTGGTTTCAGCCGTACTGTCGGTTCTGATCCAGCCTTCAAGCAGCGAAGCCCCTTTGGCAGCAAGATCTATTTTCCCGCCGCTTTGGTTGAGTATCTTGCCATAAATGCTGTATCTGCCTTCATTGCCGGTCACAACGCCGTTATCACTGTTATAAATCGCATATCCCATTTCGCTGCCCTGCCTGGCAACGATCTCTCCACCGTTTAAAACCGCATCACTGCCCGTCCCCCGCACTACCAGCCCATAAGCCCCATTTGCTGCATCTTCGCCAGTAACGTGCAGCTTTAAACCATTACCTAAATTCAAATGACCGGTATTAAAGACGAAAGCGCCTACCGCTGAACCGTTTTTGCTCTCGACAGTAATTTCTGCATCGTCACCAATAGTAAGCTGCGCATCATGAAAGCCAACCTCGACTCCTCTGGTTTCCTTTTCGCCCGAAACAAACATCTTCATTTTGTCGCCAACAGTTATCCTGGCATCATCATAAGAATCAATGCCATAGGTCCAACCGTCACCGGCGTTGATAACATTCAGCTCAAACCTGTCACCGACTTCGATACGGCCCGGCCCCAGCGTAGCATTATCGCCTGCATATAATCCCTTCATCGTATAATAGGGATTATTGGGATCGATATTGCTGACATTACCGGAAACGGTGATCTTGGAACTGTCCCCCAGCTTAATAACGCCAGCCGCATAGGTTTTTACACCGTAAACATCCATATTATGTACGATACCCGGATCATCAGTAAAATTCAGTTCTATCTGCTTGAGATCGACTGTACCATTATATCCAAAAATCCCATTAGAACTACTGTTGTTAATAGCACCGGTAAAGCCTGTAATATCCAGCTTCACAGCTCCGCTATTGTAAATAAAATCGCTGTTGCTGACAGAAATGCCCTTATCACGATGGTTGATATTACTTGAATCAATAGACGCAATACCCCCAACCGCCTCTAAAGCACTTACTGTAGAAAAAGGCATATCTATGCCTTCTGCCGCCCATACTGCCTGCTGACAGGTCACAGCCAGCAAACCAGCCAGAACAGACTGTCTGATCAATTTTTTCTTTTTCATGTTAAGCACCCTCTCGCAACAAATATTCCCCTGGAAGATTTGTTTTGTTATTTTATATTCCCTTTGCCAATAATACAACAAATAAATTATAATAGCAAGTTATTTTATAAATATAAATTTTTATACTTTTATACAACAAATAGTTAATATAATGAACACTTTATAATACCCCCTATGTTATAATTCATATTTATTTCAATCAATTACAAAATAATTGTGTATTATATTTTTTCTTTTTTTCTCTGACCTCAAAAAAATTAGAGAAAAATTTACAAATACTCTTGCTGCACTTCTTAAATATGATTTTTGACCCGCTATAACTAAAACATTCCCTATCTTCATAAGAAAAACACCTGGTTTAAAACCAGGTGTTTAGGGGAATATTTTCAAACAGGGTAGAGGGTTTCTGACCCCTGTTGAAAAACAAAAGGAAAAAAAGGGAAACGGCGCTCATTTAAAACTCAAAACGTACGCCGGCGTTGATCTGCCATTTTTTTTGAATATCAGCGCCAAAGCTGCGCTCGATATCGCCATAGAAATGGCTGCTGTTACCTAATTTGACATTAGTTCCCAGCCCCAGCTCAAACCAGGTATCGCCATAATCACGACTGTCACTCAAGGTCTCGCCGTTAGCGGCACGCATATAAATATCGCGGTCACCGCCAAACTCATGCAGCAGATTAGCCTTGAAATACACATCATTGTTCTCCGACGTTTTCTGACCCAGCACAAAGCCTAAACGGCCGATGTAGCTGTTGACCCCGCCCATATAAACATGGTTGCCTCGGTCTGTCGTATAGCTGCTGCTGCTCAAACGGCCCATGATAAACTGCGCCTGCGGCTCGATAAAGACGCCGCGTTCTTTGCTCAGCTCTATCGTTTTGCCATATTCGATGCTCAAACTGTAAGCGTGATTTTTATTATTTGCTTTATCAGGATAATCACCATAAGAACTGATATCTGTATCAAACAAGCCTGCTTTGGCAACTACATCGGTATAGTTACCGTGCTCGCCATACCAGGTGCCATACAGGCTGCCGGCAAACAGCTTGTCCTTACCGCTGCCCAGGCTGTAATCAGCACGCCCTGTGCCTCTTTCCAAAGCAAAACCATAGGTGCTTTTGGCATTATCTGCTTTATCATAGCCCAGCTGGTACATATTATAATGGCTGTCAAAACTACCGCTGCCAAACTTGCCGCCGGTATAACGGGCCCACAAGCCGTCGCCGTCAGTCTGGTTGCTGCGGTGACGCAAGTCGCCCAGACGTTTGCGCAGGGTATCATTGCTGTTACGCCACAAAGCATAACTGTTATCGCCTGCATCCAGCAAAACACTGGTATCATTATTGATTTTTTTCGCAATCTTCGTCAAATACCACTCGTTGACTGTACCCACAGGATTACCGTTAGCATCTAAAGCCGCCAGACCGTTTTCGATCGTCGGCGTCACATCCCACAAACCGCCGGCATTAAGCTCCTTACCTACAAACTGTGCCGCCTGCTCGGCACTGTTGTCCGTTACCAGCAGCAGGTTTTTCACACCTGTCACCTCACCCAGACCGTTCGTCAAGCTGGCGTCTTTAACCTGGATATAAGTTACACCGGCAGTAGTTTTTGTGCCGATAGTGATCTTATCGCCGTCAGTTTCGCTGCCCAGATCCGTATCCATGATAAAATTGCCGCCGTCGCCCTGATACTCAGCCACAGCCAAAGTATCGGCGCCCTGCGTCATATCTATCGTCGCATCATTATCATTCACCAGCTTCGTCGCCACACTGTCGCCTGTCATATTCCACAGCGAACCATTGTCAAAAGACAAACTGGTCGTCCTGTCAGTATTGTTGGCCCCCAAACTGGCGCCGGTCAGGAACGAAGACGCATTTTTAAAGCTGATGTCGATAGACGCACCGTTATTAAGCATAGCCGCATCATCAAAATGCTTGACATCGCCCACCAGCTGCACCTTTTTCCCTGCATCTGGATCAATAGTGATCGAACTGGTGTAGGCATATGTATTATCCTTGCTGTCAATTGTCGCTACAGCAGTTCCCTTATTGGTATTGACGATCACATCGCCGTTATATACAGCATCGCTGGGTTGATAGCTTGATACCAGCAACCCGATACCACCCTCGCTGATGATATTGACATTCACATTACCGCTGGCCTGTACCGCACCGGAAATTCCGATAGCGCCGTTATAGCCGGAAGCATTAACTGCACAGCCGTTGATCGTCACATTAGTCTGCGACCCTTCCCGCAAAACGATCGGAATATAGTTGCTCCAACTTAAAATTCCTACCATGCCTTTTTGCTGCTCGTTGCCGTTGCCGACCGTAGCATTAGGCGCGATCACCGCCACATTCAGCACTGCGTTTTTACCCAGGTCCAGGCCTTCGCGCAGACCATCCAACATCTCTACACTGTTGCTGCCAGTACTGACCACGCTCACATTGGTAACAGAATTATCAGCAATAGTAGCCTTACCGCGGATAGCTCCCGCCCAGCGTAAACCATTGCCATTCTGGTCATAAACATGGATATTATTGACCGCTCCGTTAAGATTGATATGGCTGCCCTGCAGCGCATAATTATTACCGTTGTTCGCTCCATATAAAGTAACATTAGTATCGCCGTCCACATCAAGCGAACCATTCACGCAGTAAATATTGCCCGGCCCGCCGGTAACAGACATATTCAGATCGCCTTTGACAGATGTAGCACCGCTGATACCATAAACCCCGGAACCACTGTCACTGACAACAACCATATTTACATCACCATCAACTGTAGTACTGCCCATGATCCCATATGTAGCGCCATGAGAATTTACCGACATATTCAAATCCCCGGCAACCGTAGTATTACCATTGATGCCGGTAACATTTTTCTCGCCGCTCAATATCGCATTCACATCACCGGCAACTGTGGCCGTACCGTTAACACCCACGACATCACCGGTATTGCCCTTGATATCCAGTCCCAGATCACCGTCGATATCAGCCTTATAGCTGCCGACATTGATACCGGTAGTCTTATCCGTGCCCTTGGTATTATCCAGGATCACCGTTGTATTCTTAGCTGCAAAATCAATATACGGGTTCGATATTCCATGCATACCTGCCGTAGAACCGCCACCGCTATCCTTTTTCGTCAGCTTGACTGTAACATTCTCCAGCCCCATCTGATTGGCAGTCTGGTTTTCAATACCAAACATAAAACTTTTGCCAGTACCATCGATCACGATGTCCCCAGCGCTGAAAGTACTGCCCACCTTGTTAGTTATACCAATGATATTACCATTATTGTCGGCCTTGATATTGATCGAGCCTGCTTTAAAATCAGAAGCATTCGTACTATCCAGACCATTTTGGATACCATAGACCTCGCTGCCGTTACCCTGCAGCTCCATCGTGATATCAGCAGCTTCAAAAGACGATACCTTACCGGAAACGCTGCTGATATTGGCGATCCCCACGACCTGCCCGCCGGTGCTGGACGCAGTGATATCAAGATTTTTAAGGTTATAGCTGCCGCCGGCATAATTATAAATACCAAAAGCTTCACTGCTGCCGCTGCTGCTGGCTGCTATTTTCACATCCTGCATCACCACGGCACCGTCGCCACGGTTTTGGACACCGGCAACACGGCCGCCATTAGCACTGTTGCTCACAGTAATATCAACCGTATCATTAGCAGTATAACTACCGCTCTGCTCTACAGCAATGCCTGCATCATACTCACCCGCACTGCTGCCGCCATTGATCGTCATCTTTACTGCACCGGTCTCTACATGACCGGCATCCCCTGCCTCGCCAAGATGCGTATCGACAGCAATGCCATAAGCAGCTCCGCTGCCGCCGGCAGTTCCGGCAGTGATGTCCATTATCAGCGGATTACTGACGATGATCTGACCATTTTTATAAACACGCAGACCGCTGTTATGACTGCCGTTGCTGACAGTGATATCAACAGCCGACGAATCGATCCTGATCACCGAATCCGTCCCTGCTACGATGCCATGATTATCAAACGTTGTATGAGTAGCGGCATTATTGACCGACAACGTCGTATCGGCTGCAAAATTGATCTCCGCACCGTTATAAGCGCCAATACCGTGGGCATCCAAACCAGTGTTATAGCTGCTGCCGATATTGACCCCAAAAGCACCGCCGCTGACATTCATCACTACACCGGTTCCATTACCGCTCACAGCCGCATCAGCCGGAGCCAGATAACCAGGTCCATAACCGGCAAAAGCAAGCCCCTTCACATCTGTTACTGTCTGCGCACCGACAGCATATGCCCCTGCCGTATCATGGTACACAGCTGCTGCGGTCCCCACGCCGCCGCTAAATGCCGTTAATACCAAACTCATTGCAATAGCCTTTTCCAATTCTTTTCTTTGCATCCTGTTCAACCCTTTCTCCTTTTATTTTAAAAGACCATTAAAGCTGTCGGTGATAATCCTGCTGTAAGTATAGAAATCACCATTCAGCTTGCCATGTTCCCCTCATGGTCAGGCCACTCTTATTCCGACTGTGACAAACCTGCGCCTAATTTTCCACAGTGCCAAAAATAAATTTCCAGCCAAAATCAAAGCCTGCCTGATTTTTAACTTTCATTTTATTTGCAAAAGATAAAAAACTTTTAATCAAGTAATTTATATTTTCCTAAAATTAAAAGTTAAACCAGAAGAATTTTACGTATTATATCACACTTGTCCCCCCCCGCAAGACATTATTGTTCGAGTTTAAATTTTTTTTTTCGATGGTCTTGCAACCGGGAACCTTTTATGACTCTTCTCTGTACACATAAAAGTAAAAAACCCGGCCATTAGACCGGGCTTTTTAAGGGAATATTTTCAAACAGGGCAAGGGTTGCTATACCCTGTTGAAAAACAAAAGGAAAAACACAGTGCTCACTTAAAACTCAAACCGTACACCGGCATTGATCTGCCATTTTTTCTGGATATCGGCGCCAAAGCTGCGTTCAATATCACCATAGAAATGGCTGCTGTTACCTAATTTGACATTAGTTCCCAGCCCCAGCTCAAACCAGGTATCGCCATAATCACGACTGTCACTCAAGGTCTCGCCGTTAGCGGCACGCATATAAATATCGCGGTCACCGCCAAACTCATGCAGCAGATTAGCCTTGAAATACACATCATTGTTCTCCGACGTTTTCTGACCCAGCACAAAGCCTAAACGGCCGATGTAGCTGTTGACCCCGCCCATATAAACATGGTTGCCTCGGTCTGTCGTATAGCTGCTGCTGCTCAAACGGCCCATGATAAACTGCGCCTGCGGCTCGATAAAGACGCCGCGTTCTTTGCTCAGCTCTATCGTTTTGCCATATTCGATGCTCAAACTGTAAGCGTGATTTTTATTATTTGCTTTATCAGGATAATCACCATAAGAACTGATATCTGTATCAAACAAGCCTGCTTTGGCAACTACATCGGTATAGTTACCGTGCTCGCCATACCAGGTGCCATACAGGCTGCCGGCAAACAGCTTGTCCTTACCGCTGCCCAGGCTGTAATCAGCACGCCCTGTGCCTCTTTCCAAAGCAAAACCATAGGTGCTTTTGGCATTATCTGCTTTATCATAGCCCAGCTGGTACATATTATAATGGCTGTCAAAACTACCGCTGCCAAACTTGCCGCCGGTATAACGGGCCCACAAGCCGTCGCCGTCAGTCTGGTTGCTGCGGTGACGCAAGTCGCCCAGACGTTTGCGCAGGGTATCATTGCTGTTACGCCACAAAGCATAACTGTTATCGCCTGCATCCAGCAAAACACTGGTATCATTATTGATTTTTTTCGCAATCTTCGTCAAATACCACTCGTTGACTGTACCCACAGGATTACCGTTAGCATCTAAAGCCGCCAGACCGTTTTCGATCGTCGGCGTCACATCCCACAAACCGCCGGCATTAAGCTCCTTACCTACAAACTGTGCCGCCTGCTCGGCACTGTTGTCCGTTACCAGCAGCAGGTTTTTCACACCTGTCACCTCACCCAGACCGTTCGTCAAGCTGGCGTCTTTAACCTGGATATAAGTTACACCGGCAGTAGTTTTTGTGCCGATAGTGATCTTATCGCCGTCAGTTTCGCTGCCCAGATCCGTATCCATGATAAAATTACCGTCGTCGCCCTGATACTCTGCTACCGCCAAAGTATCGGCGCCCTGCGTCATATCTATAGTAGCATCATTATTATTCACCAGCTTCGTCGCCACACTGTCGCCTGTCATATTCCACAGTGAACCATTGTCAAAAGACAGACTGGTCGTCCTGTCAGTATTGTTGGCTCCCAAACTGGCGCCGGTCAGGAACGAAGCCGCATTTTTAAAGCTGATATCGATCGAAGACCCTTTCGTTAAATCACTGCTGCCGCTAATATCCCGAAAATGCTTGACATCTCCTGTCAACTGTACTTTTTTACCAGTTGCCGGATCGATCGTAATAGACGCATTCCAATTAGCATTGCCATTTCCTACAGTACCAACAGCAGTCCCCTTATTAGTAGTGACGATCACATCGCCTGTATATTCAGCAATTTCGTCAACAGCGCGCGCCCGCAAGCCAATGCCGTCCTCGCTTTGGACAACAACATTTACATCACCTGCAGCCTTGATAGAACCGCTGATACCAACCGTACCGGCAATACCCGAAGCATTGACGGCACTGCCCTTTACATTCACATTGATTTGTGAACCTGCTTGTGAGACCGACTCCGTTGCTCTGACATTGGTCAGAAGCAGGCCAAAAGTACCGTCAGAATTACCGGCGCCTAAACTTTGCTGGCCGCTGGTTTCTACTGCAACATTCAAAACAGCGTTCGCCCCTAAATTGAAGCCCTTATCATCGCGGTCATAAATACCCTGGGTCTGATAAAATGCAGTTTCGCTGTTTTTGAGACTGATATTGGTTACCGAATTATCAGCCAGCTTCACACCGCTGTACAAACCTTCCATAAACTGGCTCCTGCCATCAACATTAATATTATTGTTAAGGCCGCCAATATCAATATGAGTCGCCACAGTCACGTTGCCCAATACAGCAGCCATCCTGATCGGCGCATACGTATCATGAATATTGACATTCAAATTTCCATCTACTTTGATAGCGCCGGTAGTTGAAATGCCGCCTACAGAACCATTGGCAGTGGTTATATCCATATTCACATCACCGCCGATCGTGACAGCGCCGCTGCCGGCAAGGATACCGTAAGTATTATTCTTACCATCGAGCTTCATATTTACATTACCATCAACAGCAGCCGCGCCATTAATGCCGGTAACATTACCACCACCGCTCAATATCGCGTTCACGTCGCCGGTAACCTCAGCTGTACCGTTAACACCCACGACATCGCCGGTATTGCCCTTGATATCCAGTCCCAGATCACCGTCGATATCAGCCTTATAGCTGCCGACATTGATACCGGTAGTCTTATCCGTGCCCTTGGTATTATCCAGGATCACCGTTGTATTCTTAGCTGCAAAATCAATATACGGGTTCGATATTCCATGCATACCTGCCGTAGAACCGCCACCGCTATCCTTTTTCGTCAGCTTGACTGTAACATTCTCCAGCCCCATCTGATTGGCAGTCTGGTTTTCAATACCAAACATAAAACTTTTGCCAGTACCATCGATCACGATGTCCCCAGCGCTGAAAGTACTGCCCACCTTGTTAGTTATACCAATGATATTACCATTATTGTCGGCCTTGATATTGATCGAGCCTGCTTTAAAATCAGAAGCATTCGTACTATCCAGACCATTTTGGATACCATAGACCTCGCTGCCGTTACCCTGCAGCTCCATCGTGATATCAGCAGCTTCAAAAGACGATACCTTACCGGAAACGCTGCTGATATTGGCGATCCCCACGACCTGCCCGCCGGTGCTGGACGCAGTGATATCAAGATTTTTAAGGTTATAGCTGCCGCCGGCATAATTATAAATACCAAAAGCTTCACTGCTGCCGCTGCTGCTGGCTGCTATTTTCACATCCTGCATCACCACGGCACCGTCGCCACGGTTTTGGACACCGGCAACACGGCCGCCATTAGCACTGTTGCTCACAGTAATATCAACCGTATCATTAGCAGTATAACTACCGCTCTGCTCTACAGCAATGCCTGCATCATACTCACCCGCACTGCTGCCGCCATTGATCGTCATCTTTACTGCACCGGTCTCTACATGACCGGCATCCCCTGCCTCGCCAAGATGCGTATCGACAGCAATGCCATAAGCAGCTCCGCTGCCGCCGGCAGTTCCGGCAGTGATGTCCATTATCAGCGGATTACTGACGATGATCTGACCATTTTTATAAACACGCAGACCGCTGTTATGACTGCCGTTGCTGACAGTGATATCAACAGCCGACGAATCGATCCTGATCACCGAATCCGTCCCTGCTACGATGCCATGATTATCAAACGTTGTATGAGTAGCGGCATTATTGACCGACAACGTCGTATCGGCTGCAAAATTGATCTCCGCACCGTTATAAGCGCCAATACCGTGGGCATCCAAACCAGTGTTATAGCTGCTGCCGATATTGACCCCAAAAGCACCGCCGCTGACATTCATTACTACACCGGCGCCATTACCGCTGACAGCCGCATCAGCCGTTGCCAGATAACCAGGCATATAACCGGGAAAAGCGTTATTCTTTACATCAGTAACAGTCTGCGCGCCCACATTATACGTTCCCGCAGAATCATGGTACACAGCTGCCGCGGTCCCCACGCCGCCGCTAAACGCTGTTAATACCAAACTCATTGCAATAGCCTTTTCCAACTCTTTTCTTTGCATCCTGTTCAACCCTCTCGCTTTTTATTTTATTTTCAAAGTCCCTTAAAACTGAAACTGCACCCCGGCATTGATCTGCCACTGCTTTTGGATATCCGCGCCAAAGCTGCGCTCGATATCCAGATAAACACTGTTGTTCTTACCAGTACGCCAATTCGTGCCCAGACCCAGCTCAAACCAGGTATCGCCATAATCCTTGCTCTCGCTCAAACTGGAACCGTCTGACGCCAGCATATTTACCTCACCCCGGCCACCCAACTCATGCAGCGCCGAAGCCTTTAAATACACATTGCCTCGCTCAAAATCGCGGCCCATTGCCAGCCCCAAACGGGCGATAGCGCTGTCCATGCCGTTATATTTGATACGAGTGCCGTTCTTCGTCGTATATTCCGTACTGTCGATATGTCCCACAGTAAACTGTGCCTGCGGCTCGATAAAGAAACCGTCCTTCTGCGTCAGCCGCTTGTTATACTCAAAGCTCAGGCTGGTAGCCCTGGTATCAAAATCACCGCTGTCGGTGATCCTGCCGTAAGTATCAATATCGCCCTTCAGCTTGCCATGCTTCAAAACTATATCCACGTTATCGCCGTATTTACCTTTTTTCGTAGCATACAAAGCCACTGCACCCATATCCATATCGCCATTACCGGCAGTATAGCTGGCATTGCCTTTACTGTATTCCAAAGCTGCGCCGCCGTACCAGACGCCGCTTTGCTTGCCGTCTTTATCGGCAAAAGCCGCATCATAACCGATCTGATACGTGTGATAGCTGCTTTTAAAGCTGTCGCCCTTCAGCTGGCCGCCATAAACGCGGGCCCACATACCATGCTTATCCGTATGGTAATCCAGCTCGCCCAAACGGTTACGCAAAGTATTATTGCCGTTGATCCACGTAGCATACAAAGCATCATTAACTGCGATCAGCGACTGGGCATTAACAGTCTGCGACCTTTGATAACCATAAATAAACCAGTTCTTGGCACCGTTGCCCAAAATACTGTTCACCTCTGCATTCGCCGCAGCTTTATCGTTATACACCGCATTTTCCGGGTCGCTCACATCATAATCTTCACTGCCGATCAGCAGCTCGTAATCCCACAGGCTCTTGCCGTAAATATTTTCCGAATCCTTAAAAGTTATCTTATTGGCTGCGCCAGCCCCTACTGTAGCAAAACGCAGGGTATTATCTGCGCTGATCGCCGAAAAATCGTCCGTCGCATACGCCTGGATCGAATGTTCGCCCGTACCGGCAGTCGCGTTTTTGATATAGATCATATCGCTCTGGCTCTTATCACTGGAATTCAGGTCCAGCTGGAAAATACCGTCCTGCCCCTTCAAATTGCCAATATAAACATAATCATGCTTCACATTGTTGATACTGCTGTACACCGAATCCAAGCCGTAATTATGCCATTCCTGCTTCAGATAATCGTCATACAGATTGACGATGCCGCCGCTTTCCAAAGTCAGAGCCGTTACGCCCTTACCCTGCGAATAATGACTGCTGTCACCAAAATACCCCCACTCAGCGCCATCCTTAACAGTTATATTCAAAGTACCCGTAGTTGGGAAAATAGAATAACCGGCATTCTTTTCATCACCATACCAGTATGAATCCTTACCGCTCAGCACCGCATTGACACTGCCAAACCCGGCCAAATCTATAGAACCAAGGATCTGGGTAGTTTTGGAATTGATATTGACCTGGGTTTTACTCAAAGCATGGCTGGTATCATTTTTAGCGCTGATAGCGTCAGGCTCATTGCTGACCGCCATGATCCTTGTCGTATTGCCATTGAAATTGATAATGCCGCCGTTCTTTACGTACACAGCGTTAGCGCCGCTGGTGATATAATTGCCGACACGGTTATAAATATAAGCATCGCCAGCTACATTGATCAACCCGCCGTCAATAGCCTGAAAAGTAGTCTGCGAAGCTGACGGGATCGAATCATTATCATCGATCATCGTCACCGAACCATTAAAATCAGCTCTGCCGGCTACATTAAAATTCTCACGCAGCGCTCCATTAACATGCGACGAAATATCATTGAGCCAGTAAAAATCGCCGTTGACCACCATCTCGCCGCCCTTTTCTACCTGCTGACCAAAGGTATAGATAGAAGAAAGCCCCTGCTGATGGATATTAAGATTACCATTGACCACCAGCTTTTCGCCGTTATTGATCCTGATAAGTCCCGTATCGCCGACTGTTACATTCAAAGTATTATTGTTGGCATTGCTGATCGTATATTCGCCCTCTTCAAACAAATGCTGCCCCCAGACAAGAACAGCAGCATCAGTATCCGTGATCAGCCCCGGAGTATATACCGCGGCACTTGCCGCCATCGGCATAACCCCAAAACTGCCCGCACAAATAAATGACGCAGCCAATAAACCCCTTGCAACGCCACCGCTTAGAGCCGTCGCCCTTAAATTTAGTGCGACGGCTCTTGCCAAGTCCTTTTTTAACATTTCAACCCATCCTTTCTTTCCATGTTCCCCTCATGGTCAGGTAACGCTTATTCCGGCTGTGAAAAACCTGCACACAAATTTCTGCTGTGCCCAAAATAATTTTTCAGCCCAAATCAACGCCCGCCTGATTTTTAACTTTTATTTTATTCCCAAAAGATAAAAAACTTTTAATCAAGCGATTTATATTTCGTTAAAATTAAAAGTTAAACTAGAAGAATTTTACGTATTATATCACACGTGTCCCCCCCGCAAGACATTATTGTTCGAGTTTAAAAAAATTTTTGTTCGATGGTCTTGCAACTGGGAACCTTTACAAACCCTCTAAGAACACAAAAAAGCACAGATCTGAAAATCAGATCTGTGCTTTCGCACTGCTTATGTATGTAATTTTATGCCTTAAAACAACAATTTTATTTCTGTTCTGCCTCGATCTCTACCGGTACAAACACAAACTCGGCCAGCTTGCCGTCCTTATCGAACACATACGCCGCGCGCACCACCTGCTGACGGCTATAACCCATCAGGTACAGCAAACGGTCTGCCTGGTCAAAACGCTCAAAAGAAGCAAATTTTACTTCCTTCTGCTTGCCAAATTTTTCCCGCAGCTGCTTTTGCAGCTCGGCAAAATTACCTGCAGTCAGCTTGCTTTGCAGACCCGGCGCCAGATCTCCCTGCAGCTGGGCCAAGCCGCTGCCTGCCGGTGCTTCCAACGCCGCCACAAATTTATCTACCACACGCTGCTGTTTATTCAACTCGTTGCCATCACCGGCTGCTATGCACACGCTGCTGATAGCCATAGCCACCAGCATTACTACTGTCAATACTGTTTTTTTCACTGTTATTTACCTCTTATCATCTGTATTAGGTATTTAAGCTCACACTTGCAGCTTCCCTTTGGGTTTATCATTTACCGGGCCGCCTTTCCAGGAGCCCGGCCTTTTAAGTTTTTCAAGTCTTTAGAGTTTTCTAACACTTTTACTGCTGTTTATGCAACGACAGCTTCTTGGTCAGCAGCTTCCTCCTTAACGGCTGCCACTGCTGCTTCACCTGCAGCCTGCTCCTGGTTTTCCAGCTCCCGCTCAGCCTCATAAGCTTCCTGCATACGGGCATATCTGGCTTCCAAACGCTCCATGCGGGCTTCATAAGCCGCTTCCATTTTGGCCAGCCGCGCTTCGTAATCGGCTTCCAGCTTCTTCATCCGTGCCGACAGGTCAACATTGCTTTCCTGCTCTTTGCGTTCTGCCTCCGGCATTCTGTCAAGGGCAATGCTGATGCCCATATTCATCATATGCTTGCTGCTGGTAGTCGAAGCGCCGATACTCAGCATCGTCCGCTTATCCGGGCGGTAGAAGCCGCCCACAGCCAAAGCCTGCTTGCCTTCATAGCTGCCCATGGCCATGGCAAAGTCTGCACGGCTGTTAGCGTTTTCAGGCTGCGGGTGCAGGCCTGCCAAAGCAGCGCTCAATGCGCCCACTTCTTTAATCTCGGCACCCATCCGGTTCACCTTGCCGTCCAGCGCCTGCACATCGCTTTGCAAGCCTTCGATAGCACTGCCCACTTCGATGCGGCTGCCATCCTCACGGTGCAGAGTTACTTCGCCCCCGCTGATCTCCGTACTGCTGGTCTTTTTCTCTTCTTCGCCCTCTTTATTTGTAGTGGTAGTGGTTTTGCTCACCGTCATACCGTGCTCATTGGTATTCACACTGCTGCTCTGCACTGTTGTTTTACCAGCACTGTTAGTGCTGGTTTTAGTAGTGGTAATGCTGGTACCTCCGGCAGAAGTATTATTGGTGGTCTCCCATTTTTCTTTCTTATCGTTATTAGCATCCGATTCTTTGGTCGCCGACTGAGTAGTGCCGCCCACTTCCGAAGTGGTAAAACCGTTTGTATAATCGTAACCGTCTTTATTGTTGGAAAGCTGGTTATTGATGGCATCATTCTTATCCACAGTACCGCCGGATACATTTACTTTATTGCCGCCGACCCATAATTCGTTAGTCTCGATCTTGCCGCCGGTGATAGTAGTTTTGCCGCCGCTGTTGCTGAACTCTGCGCCGTTGCTGCTGTTAATGAAGCTATGCCCGCCCGCATTACTGGTCAGCTTGCCGCTGCTGCTATTGATACTGAACTTGGCAGCATCAAGATCGCCGCTGCTGCCCACACCGATATACAGACCATTGCCGTTGATAATCGAATGGGAATTGTTTTTACCAACGGTAATACCTTCTTTATTGATCGTGGTCTGGTCTTTATCGCCTTTGGCGATGATAAGCTCATCACCGTAAAATCCTGAACCGTCACTGCTGCCGCCACTTCCACCGGTGCTGCCGCCTGTACTTCCACCGCCGGAGCCTAAGCCGTCTACTTTATCAGCCAGCTCTTGGATATCCACGCCGTTAAAGCTGGTGCTGGTAATCACAGCGCCGTTGATTTTGCCATCGCTGCTGAAAGTAACGCCGTTGATGCTGCTGACGCCAGTCACTACACCGCTGGCAGCAAACTGAACGCCGCCAATAGTTGCCGTAGCTGCTTCCAGATTACTTGTTTTCATACCCGCTTTAGTAAAGCTGGTAGCGCTTTCGATGGTAGTGGTATCGTTTAAGCCGTCGCCATCCTCGTCAGTGCGTGTCACACCTGCCATATCGGCAGTTGATGTACCGTTATTCTGAATGTTTTCTACAGCTTTTTTCAAGTCAGTCACATCAGAATCCAGGTCATTCACATTCACGCCGCCAATGCTCAAACCATCAGCAGCGTTGCCGCTGATCGCCGCACCATTCACACTCAGCTGGGTTGCTGTTACCGTGCCTGTTTTCAGGCCTTCATGGTCAAGATGCGTGCCGCCTGCAGCAGCGGCAAAAGTGCTGATGCCGTTCCCTACATGGATGCCGCTGGCATCGACAGTAACCTGCATATTCCCGCCCTCGCCAAAGATAATGGCACTTTCGGTGATCTGGGTATGGGTGCCGCTGCCGGCAACCCCCACTACAAAATTGCCGCTGAAAGTAGTGCTTTGGCTGGCTGCGTCATAGCTCATGCCCGTAGTCACCGTTTGCAGATCAGCCGTAGCTTTCACCAGGCCGCCGTTTTCGTCACCTACCAGTGTCGATACATCCTCAAACGCTTCTTTACCGGCATATATCTCTGCCAGCGTTTTGCCGTTTTCAATAAACTCAGTCGCAGTTACCTTACCGGTCACAGCTATGCCTTCGCTGTTGATTTTGGTACTGCCCTCAATCGTAGTATAACTGTCTGCACCCGTGCCGCCGTTGTGTTCTACACCTGCAGTATTGGCGCTGGTAGTACCGCCGTCATTTTTCAGCTGGCTCAGGTTGATGCCGCCTACGATGACGTCGCCGCTAGTACCGCTCTTATCGATCGTCACGCCGTTAAAGCTGGCCGCTGTCAACGCGCCGTCGCTGCTCAAGCCAAAAGCAGTACCGGTGAGCTTAAACTCGCCTGCCGTCACTACAGTCGCCGCCACACCGCCGGCAAAGGTTGTCATTTCCGCACCTGCCGTACCGCTGTATGTCATACCGGTAGTAGCTGTTTGCAGCTCGCCGATAGCACTGGCGTTATCAGTAGCGATCTTGTTAGTTGTCGCCAAACCTGTAGTAGTATCGTTAACAGCTGTTTCCAAATCGTCCGTACGTTTCAGCAAACCATTAGTGCTGTCGCTGATCGTTGTTTTCAGCTCTGTTACGTCAACATCGCCGACTGTATAATTGCTGCCGTCTTTTTGCAGCAGCACACCGTTAAAAGTATCTGTACCGCTGATGCCTGCTGCGCCGATAGTTACGCCGCCCACCTTGCCGTCGGCAAAGCTGATACCGTTGATGCTGACTACTTCCTCCAGCTTGCCGGCTTTGATCACCACGCCGTCCACTGTCGTTTCAGCTTTATCTTTATCGTAACTGATATTGGTGGTTTTGGTCTGCAAATCGCTGATATCGCCGGCATTGCCGCCGCTGCTGGTTTGCAACCCGGCAATATCATCACTTATATCTTTTAAGCTATAACCGCCGATGGTCGCATTCTTATCTGCGTCAGTACCGGTGATCGTCACGCCGTTGATGGTTGCCGCCGTCAATGCGCCGTCAGCAGTTACACCAAAGTTACTGCCAACTTGTAAATTAGCAGCCGCCACGCCGCCGGCAAAGGTGGTCATTTCCGCACCTGCTGCACCGCTGTAGCTCATGCCGGTGGTGGCTGTTTGCAGCTCGCCGATAGACACAGCATTTGCTTCTGCTTTCGTATAAGTAGCAGACAAGCCAGTTGTAGTATCGTTAACAGCCGTTTCCAAAGCTGTTGCTCTGCTGCTCAAATCTGTATCGGCACTCTCCAAAGCACTCATTTTGGTATTATAAGCACTTACATCTACTTTTTCAGCCAGTTTAACGTTAGCTTCTTCTTTGGTATAAGCGTCGGTGATACCATAACCTGACAGCGTTGTCGCTTTATCGGCCTTCCCTGCTACGTCAGTCTGCAGCTGCGTTACGTCAACGCCGCCCACAAGCACATTATCTTTATCATCAGCAGTGCCGCCTTTAACTCCTAAAGTAACGCCATTCACTGCGCCCGTCATTTCAATATCTTTGATACCTGCCAAACTGCGGTAGCTGCTTTCATCTGCGCCGCCAAAGCTGACCTGATTTGCTGCCGTTGTGGTACTTTCTGTGCCAATAGCGACACTGTTTTCGTGCTTAACCTCTGCCTTGGCACCTAAAGCAATGCCGTATTTAGCGCTGGAAGTAGCATAAGCTCCAATAACAGTGCTTCTTTTATAATCAGCATTACTTACATTAGCACTTACCCCAATTACTATAGTTTGATCAGCCCTGTTTGTGCTATTACTACCTACACCAACACTTTCCTCCCCAGCAACTTCTGCAAATATGCCAATAGCAGTAGCCTCCATTTTCGTAGCCGAGGCATAATTCCCCAAAGCCGTAGAAAAAGCGCCAGACGCAGTAGCATTGTTTCCCACAAGAGTTGCTTCATAGCCAGAAGCAACAGCATCCATTCCGATGGCAATAGTATTTGCTCCGACTGTGTCAACATTTGCACCAAGGATTATGTTACTATTATACCCATTATAGAGAAAATTCATACCATTGATACTGGTTATACCGTTCAGCGCTCCTTTACCATTAGACGTGTATTTTGTCATGTTGAAGCCAGGAGCGTCAGGATTAGTTTCCAGACTTTCTGTCCACACGCCGCCAAGATCAAGAGCATCACTGCTGAATTTGATACCTTCGATGTCAGTCACGTAAGGACTTACGTCAGTACCGGCACCTGTACGCTTGATGCCGCCAATATTGGTTCCCAGTTCCGTTACGTCAACGCCGCCCACAAGCACATTATCTTTATCATCAGCAGTACCGCCTTTAACTCCTAAAGTAACGCCGTTTACTGCGCCAGTCAGCGTTATATCCTTAATTCCCGCCAGGCTGCGAAAAGTGGCAGGATCAGTCATTTTTCCAAATGCTACCTGATTAGCAGCACTTGTTGTGGAATCATAACCTATAGCTACACTCTCACTATGCCCAGCATTGGCCCCGCCGCCAATAGCTAAAGCATTATCTCCAACCGCCTCTGCCAAAACACCTACGGCTATGGAAGCCTCACCAGATGCTTTTGCCATCATCCCAACTGCTGTACTATCCACATTAAAAGCCTCTGCCTGATTACCAATAGCAGTGCCATTAGTTGTAGCCACTGCACCAATACCGATAATAACGCTACTGGTACCCCAGGGTTCTTCATCACTGATAGCCACATTTTCATTATCTTTATCAATCACAAAATGTACATCGTTGACTTTAGTCAAGCCTGTGATCGCGCCCGTATCTCCATATTCGCCGGCGATAAAATCGATACTGCTGATACCTGCCAGGCTGCGGCCGTAATAAGTACCATTTATGTCTACATTACCATCGTCATTAAGAGTATAATAGCCAAAATTAACTTCGTTATCAGCAAATGTATTGCTGCCCGTACCGATGGCAACACTGTTTACGGCTTGATAAACACTAGCCATATACCCTAAAGCCATACTACGTTCAGCATCTACATTACTAAAAGCACCTATTGCAGTGCTATAAGCACTATAAGCTCCAGACCATGAGCCTATTGCCGTAGCTCTGTCCTTTCCCGTATCTCCAGCAACAGCTGAATCACCAATAGCTACTGAACCAGAACCAGAAGCAATAGCCTCCTTACCAAAGGCTATTAAACCAGAACCAGAAGCAGAAGCCTCCCAACCAAAGACCATATTATCGTTTTCCATATCCAGAACTGCGCCGTTTATGTGGGTGACGCCATTCAAATAGCCCCTATTTAAGGTAATGCCGCCGATAGTGCCGCTGGCTGCTGTGATGCTGCCTGCGGTAATGACGTTGCCGGTAGCGTGGTC
Source organism: uncultured Phascolarctobacterium sp. (assembly GCF_958349595.1). Lineage (NCBI taxonomy): Bacteria > Bacillati > Bacillota > Negativicutes > Acidaminococcales > Acidaminococcaceae > Phascolarctobacterium > uncultured Phascolarctobacterium sp. The sequence goes on from NZ_CATWDQ010000005.1 coordinate 26,491, forward strand.
AATGCTGAAAGTAGTTGCCGCACCAGCTGCCTCGCTGGCTTTGACTGCGAGGTTTGTTGTGATATTTGTCAGATCAACGCTGCCTCCGTCAAGGATATCATTGATGTCCACACCGTTGATGCTGGTCAAGCCTGTGATCGCGCCTGTCATTTTAATACCCTTAACATTTATCAGATCACGATATAAATCAGTATCCGCGTCACCAAAACTAACTTCATATTCATTTTCGACTATGGAATTAGCACCTATGGCTACACTGTTTTCAGCAGTATTATAAGCCTTAGCACCCCTACCAATCGCTACACTGTTAGGATTAAACGCTGCTGCACCATAACCAAGCGCTGTAGAACCCTCATCCCACGCTTCAGAAGCAACACCAACAGCCACACTCTTTGTACTATTCGTATTCTCCCCAGTAATTGATACATTACCGTTACTTCTATCAACTTTAAACCCAATGCCATTAATATACAATGCGCCTGCCATTTCAATATCTTTGATACCGGCCAGACTGCGGGTTGTGGTCCATGTACTGGTAGTACTGTCCCATTTGCCAAAAGATACCTGATCTACTGCAGTAGTAGTGCTGTTAGCGCCAATAGCGACGCTGTTTTCGTGGCTGCCTTTAGCACTATAACCAAGCGCTACAGCATATTTGGCAGTAGTTTCACTGTACGCACCCAAAAGTACACTATACGGAGCACTTGTCGCTTTAGCGTTGTAACCAATACCAACAGCTTCATCACTTGACTCGCCACCAGCATTAGTACCTGCCCAATATGCATTTGGATTCCCACCAGGAGCAACGATTGTCGGCATCACGCCATACTCGTCATCAGCATTAAGGGTATTGACACTGTAACCCATAATAGTAAGAGCCTCATCGGCTTCTTGTTTCGTATCTGTCTTCCTTACAGTTTCTGCTTCGTCCCCAGCAAGCGTTGTGGTGCCATCGCTCTGCCCTTTTCCGTCCACAGTATCGGTCTGCCCGGCAAGCTGTCCATCCTCTGCTGCCCAGGCCGGAGCTGCATAATAACTTTGCACACTCATGGCTAAAAGCACTGCCAAAAGCAGTTTTTTGGCACGCATATCTCTTTTACTCATCTGTTTCCCATTCCTTCTTTCTTCATCCTTCGGCTCACTGTTAGTCTTTGTTCTGCCCCTGTCAGGCTGCCTGCCACCGGCGCCGCCGGTTTCAGCTGTGCCAGCAGCTCAAGCAGGGTAGTGAAATCCGCTGCCGTATAGCTGCCCTGTGGTGCAGGGGCAGCTGCCGCCGGCACGTCAAAAAATTCGTCTAGGCGGTGCTGCAGCAAATTGGCCAGCCGCAGCAGCAGCTTCAGGCCGATCTGTACCCGTCCGCACTCGATGTTGCTGAGGTGGGTCTGGCTGATACCGATCTGCTGGGCCAGCTCGCTTTGGCTGATGCTTTTTTCCATACGAAAAAAACGGATCCGAAAGCCAACATTACTTAGTTTCGTTTCGTCGTACATAATTCACTCCTTACAGATTGCGTAAACAAATAAAAAATATGTAAAAATTTCACTTGGCGGCACTTCCAGTTTATAATTTTAATCACATTTTTATATTTATTTACATAAGCAATATCTTTTGGCATTATAACACACCTGTACCCCCCCACAAGACATACTAGCGTATATTTTTAAACTACTTACTTTTTTAGCTTCCCCAGCACTTATTCAACAAACCACCAAGAAATGCTTAAAACATGGTGCTGCCCCCGCACCAGGGCGTACTTGCGCAGGCAAAGAGTGGGGGGACTTTTTTGCAAAAAAGCCGACAAAGAATTTTTAAATATTCATAAAAAATGAACAGCTAAAGAAAAATATAATAAAAAATACCAGTTAGACTGCATTTTATGCAGTCTAACTGGTATTTGAATTTACTTGACAGATGCGCTGTAATATAAACAAAGAGATAGTTTGATGAGTGGGATCGTCAGCTTTCCCCGTAAAATTTAGAATTCGACAGGAAGCTGCGTAGCCACCAGGTTATGCGGCTTTTTGCTTTTACTTGACAAGTACGGTATAATATAAATACAAAGAGATAGCAAATGTTTCGCAGCGTTGGCTCATCTCGTAACTAAATTAACTTGAAGATGGGCCCGCATACTTATGTTGGGCTCATTTTCTTGCTATTTTACGGCAAGAATAATGGTTGCCACGAGGATACCAAAAGCAATCATCAATGATAATGCCTGATATACACTCATAGTCTCACCACCAATCCGCTACGGGACTGATGAGCCAACTCATTTGCTATCTCTCGCCTTAGTATAGCACTTTACATTCAAGTTTACAAACAGAAGTTCACTTTTTATTCGTACACAAAATATTTTTGCCCGGTCAGTTATGACCGGGTTTATTTTTTTGTCTGCTGCTGCACGATCGCCATATCAAATAGGTTTACTTTTGTTTTTTATCGCAGTACTGCATTGGCATTTTTAAATATTTTTTAGAAAAATGCTTGCATTTGTTATTTTAAAGGCGTATAATGCGTTTTAGAAAAGATAAGGCGACGCTTACCTTTCGGTTTGCGTCGCCTTATCTTTTTTTGTTTGTCCCAAAACCATACAGGCTTATGCCACGTCGAAGGCATGACCGCACAGCAGGTTCCAGTATTTTATTCAGTTTTACTCTGTTCTTTGACAATGGCGCTGCTCAGCTCATGCAGGCAGTCGCCCAGCTTGTCCAGCCGCTGCTCCATGCGCAGCAGCAGGTACCAGCTCAATACTATCGGGAAGCCAAAATTGCCAACTGCTTTGAATATTTCCTGCATATCCACTAGGCCAGCACGTCGATGGTGACTGTTTTGATGCGAGCTTCGGTAAATTCGGTCAGTTCCAAACCGCCGCTAGTAAGCACGTTGGCTTCGATGATCTTATCGGCAGCTGTTTTGGCTTCGGCAAGAGTAAGGCCTTCGCGCGGGTCGGCGATGCTGAGGGTTTTTTTGGCGCCGTCGCTTTTGGTGAAGATGAGTTCAAGTGTTTTTTCCATGGTGGTTGCTCCTTTTTTGTAGGTTTTGCGCCTACTTTATTTTTTTGTCTTTTTGGACTTTTGTATTTTGTTTGTGGATTTTGGTTTTGCGGTTTTTTACTTTTAAATTTGGGTTCAATGTTTTGAATTTTGGTTTTCTTTTTTTGCTATGTACCTTTCTTGGGCAAGAAAGGTACCCAAAGAACTTTGCGCACTGTGGTAAGTCCTGTTTTGCTTTGTTCGCTGTCCGGCTTCCGGGCAACTCGGCATTGTAGTGCAAAGAAAATCTTTAGCTACAAATCGTCAATGCCTCAAACAGTCCCTCCAGCATTTACAGCTCACATCGCACACAACGGACTTGACCACAATGTGCGCTAAAACCCTGCATCGTACAAATTGTTGCTGAATTTCATAATAACGGTATCGACAGACTGATGTTATCAGTGTTTATTGACTACAGCAGTAGAACGTATGGTGTTAGGGCACATTGAGCAGATTTTGTTATGTGCGATGCGAATAAGGCGATAGCGGAGTGACTTGTTTGAGGCATTGTTGCTCAGATGATTTATCTTCGGCAACAATGCCGAGTTTCGCGGAGCCGCCGTTGAGCAAAGCTAAATAAAAATCTGCGACGTGCCGGTTTTTCTTTGGTTCGTTTCTTTTGCCGCCAAAAGAAATGAACATTTAAAGTGAAAAGTCTTTGCGCCGCTTGCTTTCAAGAAAACGGCATAAGAAAAACTCTAAACTAAATAAATTCAATGGTTAACGCGTTTTTTGAAAAACGCGGCCAATAAGTTTAAGCAGCCGCAGAATGAATCTTAAATTCATTCTGCGCTGGCCAGCTCGGCCTTTTCCGTCACGTAGACGTTGACTACCTCATGGCTCATCAGCTCGCTCATGGCATTGGCGACGGCAAGGCATTTGTCGTCTTCTGCGTCCAGCTTGACGCTGCCGACGGATACGGATTTGACCTGCGCCGCTCCCAGCGCGTTGACACCGTTTTCGACGGCCAGGGATAATTTGTAGGATGTTGCTGTTTTGGTTGTTGTTGGCATGATTTTCGCTCCTTTGTTTTTTGTATTGGTTGTCTGTCTTGTTATGACTGGTTTACGCCCGGCTCAGCGGGCCACCACTTGCCTGCTCCTTTCTGCTGGATTTTGAGGTTATTGAGCAGCAGCGCTGCCTGCCTCTATATACTAAAGGGCAGGCAGACCCCCTTTTTACATACACGCGGCTAAATATTTTTTTATTTATTTGGCCACACTTAGGCGGCAGGCTCAGCAGCACCGGCCTGACGGCCTGTTATGATTTTTGGGCGAAAAAATAATTTTCTGACGCTGTATGTTTTTTGCCTTTTCGCCGCCCTTTAGTATATGAGGGGGTTTACCTTTTCTTTTATTAAATTTTCTTTTGGCTCTTACGTTAACGTTCTGGCGTAGGTCAGCGTTTGGGGTTTGGCAATTATCTCCTGCGTTAGCCTGAATAAAACCAGTAAGAAATGTTAAGTTAGTATCTATAGTACTGCTAACGTACTAAGAAGAAGAAAAGGCAGGCCAATTTTACTCGCGAAGGGACAGCATTATGACTAAAACTAATCCATCTTTAAACCAAAACGACGAGGAGACTTTAAAAAACAGACTGTTTTATCTTTTAACAAACTGCCCGCTTTTGGCAGGTCGCAGCTGCGCTGCCGCAGGAGCTTCAGCAGCTAAGACAAGGCTGCGTACTGTGACGATACCGGCAGACGAGATGGAGTTGGTGAGCCTGCACATTACCCTGCCTTATAAGCTGCGCCAGGAGGCGCTGGCTGCCGGCATCAATTGCAGCGAGCTGATGCGTAAGGCGTTAAAACGCCAGTTGAAGAAAGCGGCGCGCCAGTGAGAGACATATTTTCCCGGGCCGAGGGCAACTGGCTGACGCCGCCGGAGAAGGAGCCTGAGACTGTTTATGAGTGCTGCCTGTGCGGCGAGGCGATCTGCGCCGGGGAGGAATATCTGGAGACCGGTGAAGGCGTGCTGTGCCCGGACTGTTTGGATGCGGTGACGATCCGTGAATTTGCCACTGCTGTTTTGAAAATGACTACAAATATTGCTTATACAGACTAAGGAGCTGTTTTATTTGACAAAAGTATCAGCAAAAACAAGACCTCTGCCCGATTTTATGGCTTTGACTGCCAGGGCCAAGAATGGCAGCGAAGCTGACCAGCTGGAGATTTTGCAGTGCTTTAAGAAACTGGCTTTTAAGCTGATCTACCAGAGCGGCGCTAATGACAGACTGGGTGAGGACGCGCTGCAGATAGCCCGGCTGGGTATCCTGAAGGCGATCTATGATTGGCGGGAAGGCGATGACATTCATCGTTTTGTGGCTTTTGTGACTAATAAGATGCGGACAGAACTGCATACTGCCATGCGCCGTCAGGTGGCGGCAGAAACATTAAAGAGCGGTTCCGGGCTGGAGGATGCGGCTATGGAGCAGGACGCACAGGTTTACCGCGATTATCTTTTGTCAGAGAAGGACAGATTGAGGCTGTGGCTGGTGCGCGAGTGCCTGCCGCTGCTTTCTGGCCGGCAGACATATATTATCAGCGGTCTGCTGCAGGGCAAAACGATCACACAGCTGAGTGAGGAGCTGCAGCTTGATACAAGGACGGTCAGCCTGCACCGCAGCAGGGCGATCAAAAAGCTGCGGCAGCTGTTAGAGGTGGAGCCCTGATGGCAGTGCTGACCGGTTACCGGCATATCAGCGAGGCTATCGAACGCTGGCGGGCGGCGGGATTATATCTGCCCTGCGATTCTGAGGGCAGCCGCCGGCGGCTGCAACAGGTATGGCTGGAGCGTTATCAGGCTACGGAAGCGGCTTTGTTTATGGAGTGCGTGAAGGTTTTAGCGGCCGGAGCCCGCTTTCCCCGGCTGTATGATATGGATGCAGCGCTGGCAGAGGCACGGGCCCGGCACAAACTGCAGGCCAGAATAACGGCAGCCCGGACAGAGCCTGAAACGGTGCGGCCTGATTATGACGTTACAGCCAGTAAAAAACGTATCAACGAGATCATCGATCATTTACAGAACAGGTTTACGATAGGCGGCGTATAAGCACATAAAAATACCGGACAGCAAAGCTGTCCGGTATTTTTGTTATTACTTATTAAATCGTTACTGAGCGAAGGCTTATTTCAAGGCTGCGGCGCAGCGTGCGCACAGGGTGGGATGCTCGGCATCTTTGCCTACGGTGTCGCTGTAGATCCAGCAGCGTTCGCATTTTTCGCCTTCGGCGGCCTGTACGGTCACTTTCAGGTCTTCACGTCCGGTGGCTTCCACACCGCCGTCCAGCCCTTCTACAAGTTGGGCCTGCGATACGATGAGCAGGGTTGCCAGGTCGCTTTCGACAGATTTCAGGATCGCCAGCGCTTCGCCGGTGGCGTGCAGCTCGACTTTAGCGTCCAGAGAGTGACCAATGGTCTTGGCACGGCGTGCGCCTTCCAGAACTTTGGTGATCTCGCTGCGGATCTCGATGAAGTTGTCCCATTTTGTTTCCAGGGCTTCGTCGATATATTCTTCCTTACATTCCGGCCAGGGCATCATAAAGACGGATTCCGGCAGGGATGCAGGTTTTTTCATGAACTGCCATACTTCTTCCATAGTGAAGCTGAGTACCGGGGCGATCATGACGACCAGATCGAGCATGATCTCGTACATGGCGGTCTGGGCGCTGCGGCGTTCAAAGGAATCGGCCTTGTAAGCATACAGGCGGTCTTTGAGGATATCCAGATAGTAGCTGCTCATTTCGACGCTGCAGAAGTTGTGGATAGCGTGATAGAGCACATGGAAATCGTAGCTTTCGTAAGCTGCGGAAACTTCTTTTTTCAAAAGCTGCATATGCATCAAAGCCCAGCGGTCCAGCTCCAGCATATCCTTAAATTCAACTTTGTCGGTTTCGTAGTTGAAGTCGTTGGTGTTGCCCAGGATATAGCGGATAGTGTTGCGGATCTTGCGGTAGACCTCGGACAGCTGTTTCAAAATCTCTTTGGAGATACGGATATCAGCTTTATAGTCGGAGGAAGCCGCCCACAGACGGATGATATCAGCGCCGTACTGGGAGATGACGTCCTGCGGGGCAACGGTGTTGCCGACGGATTTGGACATTTTGCGGCCTTCGCCGTCAACTACATAGCCGTGAGTCAAAACGGAGCGGTATGGTGCTTTGCCCGTAGTCGCTACCGAGGTGAGCAATGACGATTGGAACCAGCCGCGATGCTGGTCGCTGCCTTCCAGGTACATATCGGCAGGCCAGGCCAGTTCGGGACGGGTCCTGCAGACTGCCGCATGGGAAGAACCGCTGTCGAACCAGACGTCCATGATGTCACTTTCTTTGCGGAAGTGAGTGCCGCCGCATTTGGGGCATTTAGTCCCTGCGGGCAGGATCTCTGCGGCAGTATGCGCCCACCAGGCATCGGAGCCTTCTTTGGCAAACAGGTCGGCAACGGCGTTGATGGTGTCGTCGTTGACCAGATGCTCGTTGCAGTCTTCGCAGTAGAAGATCGGGATCGGTACGCCCCAGACACGCTGACGGGAAATACACCAGTCGTGGCGGTCGGCGACCATATTATGGATACGTGCTTCGCCCCAGGAGGGAATCCACTGCACGTCGTTGGCGATAGCGTTCAGCGCTTCTTCACGGAAGCCGTCGACAGAAGCGAACCATTGCTCGGTAGCACGGTAGATGATGGGATTTTTGCAGCGCCAGCAGTGTGCATACTGGTGGCGGATATTTTCTTTGCCGAACAGACGGTTGAGGCTGGCCAGATATTTGATGATGGGCACGTTAGCATCAAAGACGAACATACCGGCAAAATCCGGGCCTGCTTCGGCGGTCAGTTTACCGGAGCCGTCCACAGGGCAGATGATGGGCAGGTTGTAGCGCACGCCGGTCTCAAAGTCGTCGGCGCCGTGACCGGGAGCGGTATGGACGCAGCCGGTGCCTGCTTCTAAGGTGACATAGTCAGCCAGCACGACCAGTGATTTGCGGTCGATAGTTTCAAAGGGATGCTTGCATTCGGCAAATTCCATTTCTTTACCTTTGCAGGTGTCCAGGATGTTGCTGAGGTCTTTTTTGCAGACCTTGCCTACGGATTCCAGCATTTCCTTAGCCATGAACAGCACTTCGCCTTCACATTCCACCCAGGCATATTCAAAGTCAGGATGCAGCGCGATGGCTACGTTGGCCGGCATGGTCCACGGAGTAGTGGTCCAGATAACGATATAGGCCGGTTTGCCTTTAGCGGCTTCCGGCAGCAGGCCGTTGTCTTTGACTAGCGGCATTTTAACAAAGATCGCCGGGGATTTTTCTTCGCCGTATTCGATCTCGGCTTCAGCCAGCGCAGTTTCGCAGTGCGGGCACCAGTAAACGGCTTTTTTGCCTTTATAGATATAGCCTTTTTTAGCCATTTCGCCAAAAACATGGATCTGCACTGCTTCATAGTCGTGGGTCATGGTGATGTAGGGATGGTCCCAGTCACCCAGCACGCCCAGACGTTTGAAGTCGGTACGCTGTTCGTCGATCCATTTTAAAGCATAGTCGTGGCACTCCCGGCGCAGCACCAGCGTATCAAGCTCGTGGCGGTTGAGGCCAAGATTTTTGATAGCGGCGTGCTCGATCGGCATACCGTGGGTATCCCAGCCGGGAACATATGGGGTGTCGAAGCCCTGCGCATATTTATATTTCATGATGATGTCTTTTAAGATCTTGTTGAGCGCCGTACCCATATGGATCTTGCCGTTAGCGTACGGAGGGCCGTCATGCAGGACGAATTTTTTGTGGCCTGCGTGCAGCTCCTGTTTCTTTTCATAAATCTTGTTGTCTTCCCAGTATTTCAAAAATTCAGGTTCGCGCTCCGGCAAGCCGGCACGCATCGGAAATTCTGTTTCCGGTAAATTAAGGGTCTTGCTGTAATCCATGTGTACACCTCCAAAAAAATAAAGCCCCGCTCCCAAAAAGGGACGAGACTGTAAACCCGTGGTACCACCCTCATGACAGACTGCGCCTGCCACTCGAAACACCATAACGTGTGTTACCCGTCCCGGCTTACTGCTTTCAGCCGAAAAGCTCTGAAGTGATCTTCCCCTGCCATCTTCCCGGTCGGGCTCACACTGTCCCCGACTCGCTTGACTGTGCCCGGCAGGCTACTGTCTTCGTCATCGCTGCTGCTTTTATTAAAACAAAGTCATTATACACCATTATGCAAGCTGTAGTCAATGGCCTTTGCCATATTTAAACTCAAAGATACCGTAACCGCTGCCGCTATGCAGATGCGAGGTATCGTTGAGCCTGAACACAGCGTGTTCGCGCCATTTGTTGATACCCAGCACCGACACGCTGGACGGCAGGATATCGACAGAAAAGTTCAAAGCGTTGACGGCGGCTATATCCAGCCCCAGCCAATGAAAAATAATATTCTGGATCGTGCCTTTATGGGCAACGATCAAAAGGTTTTCCCGCTCCAGATCGGCGCATTTTAACAGGCCCTGCACGGTGCGGTCATAAAATTCCTGCCGCGTTTCGCCGCCCGGATAGTTGCGGTGATGCAGTTCCTTCAGTGTCGGCGGCTGCTGATACAGGGCTTTGGCCGCTGTTTCAGTCAACCCTGCCGCCTGTCCGTTATTTTTTTCGCGCAAAAATTCATAGGGTTCCAGCCGGGTGAAACCCAGCTTATCCGCAAGGATCTGCGCCGATTCCACGGCCCGCTTCAAATCACTGGTCAGGAGCCGCAGATTGCGGCTCTGCCCGGCAAAATCGCAGGCTAATTTGGACGCAACGGCCTGCAGCTGGGCCCTGCCCGCAGCCGTAAGCTCCGAGTCGGTCCAACCGCCTGTCAAATGCTCTGTATGATGAGTTGCTTCACCGTGGCGTACCAGAATAATCATGCTGCCAACCTCGCTTATTTTTCAGTATCTTCGTTAAAGTTTTTCAAAAGCTCCATCTGGCCTTCCAAAATGCTCATCATGTGCTGACGGTGCACAGCGGCTTTTTTGACCTGGTCTTCAAAGATACCTTTAGCGAGTGAGGCTTTGTTTTCGGCGTCAAAAATCATTTTTCTTACTTTTTCATCGGTGTCAGCCAAAAGCGTTCTGGAACGGTCTTCGGCATCGGCGATCATCGTTCTGTAGCGTTCGTCGGCTTCGCCGGTCAGCTTCTGAGCTTCAGCGCGGGCATGGGCCAGCGTTTCGCTTGCTTCTTCTTTGGCTTTGGCCGTCATCTGCTTGCACAGGTCCTCAGTCGTAACTTTCATTTTAGCTACTTCCACTTCGGCGGCGCTGCGCATTTTCTCGACAAAGTTCTGCGTTTCGTTTTTCATCTGTTTCAGTTCGGCTTCCGCCTCAGCACGCAGACGGGCGATCTCGGCCAGGGTGTCGTTGCGCAGTTTGGTAGTTGCGCTTTCAGCATCGCTGCGCAGTTTCTCGGCATAGGCTTCGGCTTCGGTTTTCATCTGCGTCGCCGCGATCTCGGCATCCATTTTGGCTTTAGCGGCAGCAGCCTGACATTCGGAAGTGATATCCTTGCATTTCATGGCAGTTTCCTGCTCCAGCAGGGCAGCCTTCTGCTCGCTGTTTTTCTTCACTTCGTCGGCAGTTTCCTGCGCTATGACCAGAGTGTTCTGCATGGTGGATTCCATCTGCTGATAGTATTCCAGCTTGGCGCTGACGCGTTCTACGGCATCTTTCAGCTCGACGTTGTCCTGATACAGACGTTCAAAATCCTTGGCGACTTTGGTAAAAAACTCATCTACTTCCTCGGTATCGTAACCGCGGAAGCCCTTGGAAAAGTTCTTATTGTTCAAATCTAACGGTGTCAACATAACGTGATACCCTCCCCATTAAATATATCTTTTCAGCGTAATGCTTAAACGGCCTTTTTTGGTAGTACCCCTGATCTCGGCGACTTCGACCCTGCCGCGGCTGCGGAAGGAAATGATATCGCCTTCGCTGACCGGCTGGGCGGCGTTTTTGGCTTCTTTCCAGTTCACCTTCACGTTCTGCCCTTTGATCTCGTCCGCCATGCGCGAACGGGATACGCCGTAGCCTGCGGCGGCAACGGCATCAAGCCTTAAAGCTGCTACCGTAGCGCTGATGACCTTGACTTTTTCTTCTTTCTGCAGCAGGTCGGCTTCTGTGATCTCGGTCAGCGACACAGGCGCTGAACCGATCTGCGTCAGATTGTTCATAATATATGAGGTAAAGGATTTATCGGCGACAAACTGCGCCCCTTCAGGGATAAAAATAATATCACCCAAAATCTCGCGCTTGCAGCCCATCCCCATAAATGCCCCCAGAATATCGCGGTGGCTGAGCTCATAGTAGCGTTTGTCCCACTCGACTTTAAAGCATACCAGACCAAAATCCGGCTGCCCGAAAAAGTCTTCGGACACAAAAGCCACCTTCATGCGTTCGGCGTTTTTAAAGCCGCCGCTGGTTGCCAGCTTCACATTCTCAAAGTTGGCCGCGATGATCTCGGCCACATTACAGCCGTGCGGGTCTAAAAACTCGCTGACACGGAATTTGCGGCTCCTGTGAGCGCCTTCCGCCAGATCCAGCAGCTTGGCTGCCAGTTCTTCGTCGCCGCCGGCCCGAAAATAGCGTAAAATCTTTTCTCTATCTGCCATCGGTTATTTACCCTTCAATTTCTCACTGCGTGCCATGGCCGCCAGCACAGCATCATACATAGCCGCACGCACGCCGCGGTTTTCCAAAGCGTGGATACCGGCAATAGTCGTGCCGCCGGGCGAAGTTACCTGATCGCGCAGCTGCGCCGGGTGCAGGCCAGTTTCCAGCACCATTTTGCCGCTGCCGGCAAAGGTCTGCGCCGCCAGTTTGATCGCCATGGCACGGGGCAGTCCGGCATTGACGCCGGCGTCTGCCAGGGCGTCGATCAGCATAAACACGTAGCCGGGGCCGCAGCCTGATACAGCGGCGATCGCCTCGATCGCGCTTTCGGCAACCACCTCGACCTCGCCGCAGGAACCGAAAATAGTTTTAGCGGCGTCCAGCATCGCTGCGCTGACCTTGCTGTCAGGAGCGATCGCCGTCATGCCGGCACCTACTGCCAGCGGCGTGTTGGGCATCACCCGGATCACCGCATGGCCCGGTACGACGTTATGCAGCTTGTCCAGATCGACACTGCCCATGATCGAAAGTACGGTAGCCTGCGGCGGCATGGCCGCCACCAGGTCTGACGTGATCGCCGCATCGACGACCTGCGGTTTGACGGCTAAAATGATCAGCCCCGCATTTTTTACAACGGCTTTATTATCCACCATGGCCTCCACGCCATAGGTCTTTTGCAAATATTCACAGCGCGCCGGCGTCGGGTCGCCCACAAAGATCTCGCCAGGCTGGGCCAGCCGGGCGCCCAAAATACCTTTGATGATAGCTTCGGCCATAGCGCCGCCGCCGATAAAAGCGATCGCGCCTGTTTGAGCTGTTATTTTTTCCACGGTTGACCACCCTTTTCATCATAAATGTTGACGCTGGCGTCGATGTCGACGTTTTTGGGAGCGCAGACCAGAATATTACGGCCGATCTTTTTCATACTGCCGCCTAAAGCGTAGATCGTGCCGCTGATAAAATCAGTCATGCGCTTAGTGACCAGCCCTTCGGTACCTTCAAAATTCACAACTACCGGCTGGTTGTTGCGCAGATAATCGGCGACCTTCTGTGAATCGTCAAAATTAGCAGGCTCCAGCACTACTACCCTGACCTGCTTTTGAGCAAGCGGCAGGGAAATGGTTTTGCCTTCGGGCGAATTTTGAATGTCCTTTTTTCTGAAGAAGGATTTTTTCTCTGTCTGCTGCTCGCTTCTTGCCGGGACTTCAGGCTCGGCAGGCGCTGCCTGTCTGCTGACAGGAGCAGGCGTGCTGCGGGGGATACGTTTGGGAGCCGGTTCAGTTTTGCGGACGGGTTCCTCTTCCTCTAACAGTTCATCATCTTCCTCTTCATATAAACCTAAGGTTTCAGAGATACGATCAAAAAATTTCATACATTTCACCATACCTTCATGCTCATTTATTTTTTAGTGTAATCACGTTTGCCAAATAAAGCCGTGCCCACCCGCACGATATTGGCGCCTTCTTCCACCGCCACAGTAAAGTCGTGGGTCATGCCCATCGACAGCAACTCGATTTCAGGCCGCAGCTTTTTCAGCTCGCAGAAGCAGCGGTAGCCTTCCTTAAAAACGGGACGCGTTGCTTCAATATCGTCACACAGCGGCGCGATCACCATCAAGCCCCGCACCCGCAGGTTTGGATAGCTGTCCAGCGTCGGCACTACCGCCTCGTAGTCTTCCAGCAAGAAGCCTGTTTTCTGTTCTTCGCGGGCGATGTTGAGCTGCAGCAGAATATCCTGCACCTTGCCCTGCTGCAGGGCTGCTTTGTCCAGGGCGGCCAAAAGCCGCTGGCTGTCAACAGATTCGATCAGATCGAACAAAGCAACGGCCTGTTTGGCTTTGTTGGTCTGCAAATGACCGATCAGATGCCAAACGCCGCGGTCAGGCACGACAGTGCGTTTTTCTTTCGCTTCCTGCACCCGGTTTTCACCGATATTGGCTATACCAAGCGCCAGCGATTCCAGCACCACGTCGACAGGATGATTTTTAGTTACGGCGACCAGAGTTGCCTCCGTGCCGGTCAGTTTAGTTTCAGTCCGCTGGGCCAAAGCCTCGGCGATCCGGGTCTGTACTTTGTGCAGATTGTCTTTTAACAAAATAAAGACCTCCTAAAAGTTTTATATTCGCCACAAAAACTATTATTCCTTTTTTATCTTCGGCAAATGCTTACTCCCATGCGCCCGGTTTTACCCTGCTCGGCACGATAGGAGAAAAACAGTTCCCTGTTATCGCAGGTACAGACAGCGGCGCAGTCGATCTGCCCGGGTGCCAGCCCTGCTGCTTCTAATTGTAATCTATTCATCAGCCATAAGTCCAGCTGATATTTTCCATTTGTTTTAGGTGTGAAGCACTGGCGGTATTTAGCCCCTGCCGCCAGCACTGCGTCGTCCACTTCGTAACAGCAGCTGCCGATAGAAGGCCCGATCGCTGCCAGCAGCTTTTCAGGTTTGCTGCCGTAATGCTGCTGCATGGCCTGCACGGTTTTCATGGCGATCTCGCCCACACTGCCGCGCCAGCCGGCATGCGCCAGTCCCACAGCGCCGCTTTCAGGATCGGCCAGCAGTACCGGCACGCAGTCTGCATAAAACAGCAGCAGCGGTACGCCGGGCAGATCGGTGATCAAAGCGTCGGTGCCTGCGACCGTATCGGCAAAAGCTGCCGCGCCGCTGCCCACCAGGTCTGCCGTCACTTTGGCGACCTTGCTGCCATGCACCTGGGCGCAGGTAGTGAATTTAGCTGCATCGACGCCTAAAGCCGCCGCAAACTGCCGACGGTTAGCCAATACCAGCTCCGCAGCGTCGCCCACATGCAGCGCCAGGTTGAAACCGTCAGGCACGATGCTGCTGGCTCCGTGCAGACGGCAGCTGCAGCCATTAGTAAAGCCTGCGTCTGTCAGCGCCGTAAATTCGCCCAGCCAGATCCTGCCGCTCTGCCTTAATCTAAAGCTCATGCCTGCACCTCCCCGCACACGCCGCAGCGGCGGCACAGGTCAAAGCACATCGGCGTAAATTCCTCACGCTGCGCTTTCTGCCACTCGCTGATCAGATATGCTTCGCTGAAGCCCATATCCAGATGCCGCCAGGGCAAGGGGCCGCCGATCTCGTAAGCCGTAGTTGCCAGCTTTTCCAGATCCAGTCCCTGCTCCTTCAGCACCTGCTTCAGGGGCAGTTCTCTTTGGAACGCTTCCAGCAACGCCTTGCCGATCCTGCGGTCGCCCCGGGCCAATACAGCCTGCAGGACGGTTTCCTTCAAAGATTCGGTCTGCACCTGGATATGCTTTGCTTTTTTAAAAGCGCTTTCCAGCATTTTAAAACGGCGTTTCAGTGTCTTGACATCGCACAGCGGCGACCACTGAAAGGGTGTAAAGGGCTTGGGAATAAACCCGTTGACCGAGATAATCAGCTCGCCCCTGTTCAGTGCGGCGTCCATTTTTTCCCGCACCCGCCGGATCATGGCGATCATTTCTTCAATGTCGCTGTCAGCTTCGCCCGGCAGTCCCAGCATATAATAGAGCTTGATATTTTTCATACCGGCGGCTGCCGCCAGTTCCACCGCATTTAAAACGTGCTGCTCCGTAATGCCTTTATTGATGACGTTACGCATTCTCACGCTGCCTGCTTCCGGTGCCACTGTCATCGTCCGCTGGCCGCTGGCCGCCAAAGCCTGCGTCAGCTCCACGTCCAAAGTGTCGGCCCGCAGCGACGCTACTGTAAACGGCACCTGCTCGTCTACCAGCGTCTGCGTCAGTTCTTTGATATAAGGGTAATCAGATACCGCCGCACCCATCAGGCCGACTTTTTTAGTCTGCGGCGGGCGGTTACGGATCTTCGTCAGCAAAATATCCAAAGCTCTTGCCCGTGGTTTGCGGAAGCAATACCCCGCCATGCAGAAACGGCAATGCCGCCCGCAGCCGCGCGCCACTTCAACGATATACATATTTTCAAATTCCGTCGCCTCGGTCATGATCGCCGAAGTCTGCGGATAGTTGTCCAGCTCGCGTACCCACTGACGTTTGACTGCTGCCGGTACCTGCGGCGACGCCTGCATACCGCAGAACGCACCGCCGGCATCATACTGCGGCTCATAAAACCGCGGCACATAAATGCCCTGGACCTGCGCCAGTTCCAGCAGCGCTGCTTCCTTGCCCAGGCCTTTGTCCTTCGCCGCATAAACAGTGTCCAGCATCCTGGTAACAGTTTCCTCGCCTTCGCCGATGACAAAAGCGTCGGCGATCCCGGCCAAAGGCTCGGGATTAAAGGTCGCACAGGGTCCGCCGATGATCACCAGCGGTTCCTTCTCGCCCCGCAGCGCCGCTTCCGGCTTCACGTTGCTCTGCGCCAGCATCGTCAGTAAGTTTGTGTAATCCATCTCAAAGGACATCATCACGCAGATGATTTCAAAATCCGCCAGCGGACGCTGCGTTTCCAGCGACAGCAGCGGCGTTTTAGTGCGTTTATACTCTGCCAGGAGCCTGCTGTCAGGCAGAAAGAAACGTTCACAGGCTGCGTCACCGCGGCTGTTGATGATCTGATACAGGATATGCAGCCCCAGATTGGACATGCCCAGATGATAGGTATTGGGATAAATAAAGGCCACCGGCCTTCTGGCTCCCGGCGCAAACACCTGCACCCCGCTCTCGCGGGCAACTATTTCTTTCAACGCATTTTTAAGCTCCCAGGTCAACTTGTCTACCTCGTTTATATTCTCTCAGTATGGTTTTAATCTTTCAAACGTTTTTCAAACATTTCGATCACCGTTTTCAAAACCTTCAGGCGGGCATAATACTTGTTATTACCCTCCACGATCGTCCACGGCGCATAATCGGTACTGGTGCGTACCAGCATTTCGTTCACTGCCGCTTCATAAGCGTCCCATTTTTCACGGTTCCGCCAGTCTTCATCCGTGATCTTCCATTCCTTGTTGGGGTTCTGCTCACGCTCCTTAAAGCGTTTATACTGCTCGTCCTTGTCGATCTGCAGCCAGAACTTGCCGATCACCGTACCATATTCAGCCCACTGAAGTTCCATTTCATTGATCTCGGCGTAAGCACGGCTCCATTCGTCCTGTGTGGCAAAGCCTTCGATACGTTCTACCATGACCCGGCCATACCAGGTACGGTCAAAAACAGCGATCTCGCCCCGTTTGGGAAAGCGGGTCCAGAAACGCCACAAGTAATTGAACTCTTTCTCTACTACGTTGGGCGCCGCCACCGGATTCACCGAATACCCCAGCGGGTCCAGAGCAGCTGTCAGACGGCGGATAGCGCCACCCTTACCGCCTGCGTCCCAGCCTTCAAAGCCGAATACTGCCGGGATACCTTTTTTATACATTTCATATTGCAAAAGACTCAGCTTGGACTGGTACTTGTCCAGCTTTTCTTTATATTCCGCTTTCGCGATCTCTTTGGACAGATCGACCTTTGATAAAACATCATAAATTTCTGTACGCGGCAGCACCAGCTGCTTTCCGGCCTGCTTGCGGGCTTCCGCTTCAGCCAGCGCCAGCTCCAGCCGCTGCACGATCACGTCAAAGATTGAAACCTCGGCAAAACGGGTATCGTCGCCGGCGATCAGATACCAATGGGCATTAGGCCGGTCGCTGTCGATAAACATTTTCTCATAGATCTCCAGATAACGCTGATAATCGACAAAATCATCATCGCTTTCATTGACCTTGTCCCAGCCTTTGCCATAGGTCTTTTCAGCCTTCTGCACATTGGCTTTCAGCTGTTTTTCGGACACATGCACAAAAAATTTCAGCAGCACATAATTATCATCAGTCAGCTGCTTTTCAAAAGCATTGATATGCCTGTAACTGGTATTTATTCTTTTAACTTGCTCCGCATCGCGGTCAAAGGTATATTCATTTTTCAGGTAGTACCAGCTGCGGTAATACACAGCCATATTGCCTTTAGCCGGCAGCTGCCGCCAAAAAGGCTCAAAAAACGGCTGGTCCGGTTCTTCGTCCGCCATTTTCGACGCCGAATAAACTCTGAACCCGCGGGCATCCATCTGCTGCATCATATGGTTGATGATGACATTGCGCTGAGCCCCGCGCCAGCCCTCGAACAAAATAATAACGGGGATCCCCGCAGCGCGGCAAGCGCGCTGCAGTTCACCGAGTTTAACACTGAAATAATCCATCTTTTCGTTATAAGCGTCTTTTTTCAGACTTTGTTTTAAGTCTATCTTTTCTAACACACACTTCACCCGGTTCTAAATAATTTAGCAAAACATTCAAAAACTATCATCGTACGGTTTCAGCGACCGTGGTTTATCCAAAAGCATCGCCATAACAAAGCCGTGGCGCACTTCCCCGGCCACCGTCCGGCAGCTGCGAAAGCCTTTAAAGGCAGGCTGGGGCTTCTGCGTTTCAAAGCGTTTATAAAGCGGTTCAGAAACAGCAGCTTCTGCAGCAACTGCCGTCGCAGGCTCCTGATAGACCTTCTCTTCTACAGGCGGCTTTTTGGGCGCCCGGTCTTCCGGGAACTCTACATACCACGGTACGGCATCTTCGTCCTCATCTTCATAGCGGCGGCCCTGCATCTGCTCCGGCATTTCCATCGGCCATTCAGCCTTGGGCTGCTGCGGTGGCGGAGCCGGACGCTTTTTGCGGTTGCGGACGTCGAAAAAGATAAAAAACAGCAGTACGATGAGAGGATAAAATAACATCAAATTGTCCATACATTCGCCTCATCTCACTGTAATAACAGCTTATTTCTGCGGATTGCTGTTGTTGGCGTCGGTTTCGTGATCCGAACCGGCGATCATCTTACGCATATCGGTATCGGCATTGATATTGTTCATGCGGTAGTAATCCATCACACCCAGACGGCCGTTTTCCAAAGCATCTGCCAATGCTGTCGGTACCTTGGCCTCAGCTTCGACGACTTTTGCCTGCATTTCCTGAGTATAGGCCTTCATTTCCTGCTCTTTGGCAACCGCCATGGCGCGGCGTTCTTCGGCACGGGCCTGGGCGATACGTTTATCGGCTTCAGCCTGATCGGTCATCAAAGCAGCGCCAATGTTACGGCCTACGTCAACGTCGGCAATATCGATGGACAGGATCTCAAAAGCAGTACCGGCATCCAGACCTTTAGCCAGCACGGTGCGGGAAATGAAATCAGGGTTTTCCAGCACGTCGCTGTGTTTGACAGCCGAGCCGACATTGGTAACGATACCTTCGCCGACACGGGCGATGATAGTAGCTTCACCGGCGCCGCCTACCAGACGGTCGATATTGGCGCGGACAGTAACGCGGGCTTTGACCTTCAGCTCGATACCGTCTTTAGCCACTGCCGAAACGATCGGAGTTTCAATAACTTCGGGGTTAACGCTCATCTGCACTGCTTCCAGCACGTTACGGCCTGCCAGGTCGATAGCGCAGGAACGCTCAAAGGTCAGCGGGATCTGGGCACGGTGTGCCGCGATCAAAGCGTCGATAACACGGTCGACGTTACCGCCGGCCAGATAATGAGCTTCCAGCTGATTGACATTGACGTCCAGACCGGCCTTATTGGCCTTGATCAGCGGCAGCACGATGTGTGAAGCCGGTACACGGCGGAACCGCATACCTACCAGATTGAAAATACCTACATTGACGCCGGCGGCAATAGCCGAGATCCACAGCGCCAACGGCACAAAATTCAAAAATACGGCAATAGCGGCAATGATCAGAATAAACATAAAGCCGCCGTTAAACAGAAAATCAAACATCATAACACTTCCTTTATTCTTTAATTTTTACTTCCTGAACGAACAGTTTATTGCCTTCCACTTTCACGATCTCTACCATCGCCCCGGGCATGATATAATCGCCAAAGCTCACCACGTCGACGCGTTCGCCGTCGATGATGACAGTGCCCGCAGGACGCAGCGGCGCTACGACCTCACCACGTTTACCCAGGTATCTGGAGTGATCGCCGGCACCTGTATAACCACTGCGGTTCTCTTGCTTATCCCATAAAACAAAGGGATTCCACTTACTTTCAGCAGGCAGATAAACAAACAACAGCGCAATTACTGCCCCCAGTGCCAATACCACACCAAGCAAAATATACGCAGCCTCGGCACCACCGCCCAACAGATAATATGAGCCTGCCAGCAGCGAGATCAGACCTGTAACGCCAAAAAATCCGAACCCCGGAACTATTGCTTCGATTCCCAAAAGCACGATTCCGACGCCCAGTAAAATATATTCCATTGGCATAGGCTTTTACCTCCCTTCGTATCGTTATATTATACCAAAAAACTTACCTATCAGGCAAATTTCACTATTCTTTTACAAAAGTAAACCCCCTGCCAAAAGCAGGGGGCCATCCATATTTTTACCCAGACAGTATTTTTATTTTAGCTTATGCCGTCACTCTTCTGTTTCTTCCAGCTTGATACCGTCACCATCCACAACTACTGCAGCATAGTCCAGCAGATTGTTTCTGCGTTTATCAAGATTGCGGTATTCCTCCTGCTGCATCTTTTCTGTTTTCAAATGCGTCAGCGAATCGGTATATTTAGCGTCAGAGGCAGGTACAACAGGCTCTACCGGCTGTTCTGGATTAACTGGTGGATCGGGATTGACTGTTTTTTCTTTAATGATCAGCTTGCCGGTCACGTTAAGTGCATAACCGTCCTGCGTTGAATACAGCAAGTCGCTCAAATCATATTCCCCGATCTCTGTTTTACTGTCGGCCAGCAGCTTATCAACGTCGATGATGATCCCCTGTTCGGCCAGCTTGTCGGCGATCGCCTGCGCCAGTCCTGTATAATCGCTGCCGGTATATCCTACCTCAATATTACCGACATTGATGTCCAGCGGCTTCAGCAGACCTTTCAGCAGCGGCGTCGTATGGTCGCCATAAGTCAGCCACAAGGCTTTATCACTTTCCTGCATTCCTGCCAGAAAAGCTTCATTAAAGGCTTTGACAGTGCCGTATTTCGTACCGTCGCCATATTTTTGAAAACCGGCAGCAGTTGCAAAATAAGCATTGGTAATAGCGCCGCCATTGTCTGATTGACCAATGACAGAGCCGTAAGCATTACTGCCGCTGACTGTGCCGGTATTATAAACATTCTTTAGAGTGTTGCCGTTATCATTAGAACCTACGATCCCCCCAACCGCTTCCGTGCCTGTAATGTTACCGATATTATAGGCATTCTCGACTGTAGTAGCCGCCCCATCGCTAGCTCCGCAAATACCGCCGACAAAACTGCCTTGCCCAAACACAACTCCTGTATTGACAGCAGAAAAAATTTGACCACTGTTAGAATTATACCCTGTAATACCGCCAGCCAGACTCTGTCCAAAACCATCAACATCAGCATTCACCTTACCGCTATTACGGGCATTTTCTATTTTAGCAGCTTTATTATACCCTGCAATACCGCCGACAAAGGTTTTCCCAGTAACAAACCCAGTGTTAATGACATTCTCTATCGTCCCACTCTTAGCATCGAGCATTCCATTCAGACCGACGATACCACCAGCCTTTTGAAGTGTTCCGATAACATCGCCGCTATTAATACTATTAGAGATATTGCTGTAGTTTTCACCGACAATACCACCAACACTCACGCTGCCGCTAATTACTCCGGTATTATTTGCCTTATCTATGGTTCCTGCATTTTGTGATGAGCTAGCGTTATTATGATTTACACCGCTGATGCCACCAACTTGATTTGTTCCTGTTACTTTGCCAGAATTATCGATGTTGGTTAGAGAACCTTTATTTATTCCACTGATACCACCAGTGTACTGACCTGTACTTGTTACTTCACCACTATTACTGGCATCTGCAATAATACTATTGACAAGATTAGTGCCAACAATACCGCCAACATTACCATTACCCTTGATACTGCCAGTATTTTTGGCGTCAATAATACTTCCCGTTTGTGAACTTGAAGCGCCATTAGAACAAGCAATGCCGCCAACATTACTGCCTGTGCCAGTCACCGCGCCCTCATTGGTCACTGATTCCAAGCGCCCATAATTCATACTGGTGATACCGCCGACTGATGATACGCCGCTCACTTTAGCCTTATTAACAACATTTCTGATCATGCCTAAATTTTTGCCGGCAATCGCCCCAACGTTATTCTTGCCCAAAACATTACCCGTAATGTTTAGATTCATTACTGCGGCTGTTTCGGTAAGGCCGCCAAATAGACCCACATATAATTCGTCACTTCTGTTTATTGATAAATCCAGCACTGTGTAACCTGCTCCATCCAGCACCCCGGTAAAACCACCCTGAAATCCTTGTGGCGTCCCCATTGTCAACTGTTTCAACTGGCCAATGCTAACGAACCCCTTGCCATCATTCCAGGTGCTTGTGGCAGACGCATCTATATCGTTTGCCAGCATATAATTGCCATGCACATATTTATATGCCAGGTATTTATCATTGTATTTTTCTTCCGCATTATTATTTATCGCCTGCAGCTCATATACATCGTGCACCAGCATAGCGTCGTTGATGCTTTTGGTTCCTCCTGTCAGATCAGAAACAGAAGCTCCGCTCAAGACACTGCTTGCTTTCGTACCGCTGCCGTCCTTGTAATCGCTTACCTGATGCGTACTACCATTGCCGTCACCAACATCTATCGTCGTTTTAGCTGTTACCTCGTAGCCGATATTGATATTTTCTTTGGCCCGCAGCGTGATTTGGCCTTTGTCCGTTACATCCAGACTGTCGGCACCAATGATCGAAAGATTGTTACCTTCCAATACCAGTGTTCCTGCTGTCAGTTTGCCCAGATTGATAATGTCTGCCTGCACCTCCGCCGCCTTTGCTGTCGTCAACGGTGCCAAACTGCCGTCAAAGCCGCTCAGCTCACCTGCTTCCAGCCTGCGTGTCGATGCCGTCAGCTGCCCGACGTTGACCTGTGCCGTTTTGCCGAACAGAATACCACTGGGATTTACTAAAAACACATGCACGCCAGCGCCGCTTTTAAGATTGCCATAAATCTCACTTCTGCTGCCGCCGCTGACATAATTCAAAACGGCCTGCATATTTTGAAAATTCACAGTTTCGTTCTGGGCGATATTAAAGCTGTTCCAGTTGATCGCCACATTGCCGCTGCCGGTTACATCCATGCTGCTGCCATTAGTCACAATACTGCCGTTTTGAGTCACTACATTGCCGCCGCTGGGCAAAGCATAACCCCAGTTGGGCAGCAGCAGCATCCCGCCGCTCAGCAGCGCCGCCAATATTTTTTTAGACAAAAGTCCTGCTCCTCTTTGCATCTTCCTTTACCTCCCCGAAACCTCACTCACAAAAGTTTATACGCCAAAAACCACAGTCTGCCGTTTTTATCCTGTTCTTCACTTTGGAACGCCTCACCGTTAAGCTTGCGGGCATAGTCCAGCCGCAGAAAATAATCATTGGGCCTTGCATATTCTATACCTACGCCCCAACCGGCCAGATTGCGGTGCTGACCATAGCTTTTAGACAGCGTGACTTCGCCCCAGTCTGTAAAAGCCGCCAGACTGAGATAAGGCACCGGTGTCGCATAACGTAACTCGACTGTAGCCTGATAACCGCTGTCGCCGCTGGCTTCACCCTGCGGATAGGCCCGCACGCCATCGGCGCCGCCCAGGCTGAACTGCTCACTGCCGTCCAGATCTCTGCTGGCCAGCTGGCTGTGGAAATTAAGATGCAGATTGATAGTATTGCCCAAACGCCGAATATGGTTGACATCAGTCGTAAACTTTGAAAAACTGCCTTCGGTATAAGGATTGTTGGCATCATCATAGCTGAGTTTCCCCCAATAGTACAAAGCGCTGTAGCCTGTAACGCCGTTGCTGCTGCGATGATTGCCCACAACACCGCCGTGCAGCGTATTACTGTGTTTTTTGCTGCTGCCCAGCTCGCCAAAGCTCCTCATTTCGTCCTTCAGCTGCCTGTTATCATAACCATAGATAACACTTAAATGGTTGCTGCTGGTATTAACCAGCGGCGTTGACGCGTAAATACTTAAAGTTTTTGCCCGTCCTACGGCATCCAGTACTGCAAAATAATCACCCAAAGTATAGTCCATCAGGCTGTAGCTGATCCCCAGCCTTGTACCACGGCTGCCCAGCGGCATCTCATAACCAAAATTATAGTTGTGCAGATCTTCATTGCTCAGCAACCCGCCGGCAAAAATTTTATCACCTGTACGCCCGGGATCATTAAGTGTTGTCTGAAAACCGTACCTGTAACGGCCGCTGTATTTACCGCCGTAGTTATCAGTATAGATAATACTTTCGGCCGCTTTACTGTCGCTGACAGTAATAGTTAGATCTGTACTGCCGATTTCTTCACCGGCACTCAAAATTCCAGCAGCACTGATGCCGGGAAGATCATTGAAATTGTTGAGAACTGTTTCGATCCTGTTCGTTCTTACATAGCTCCCCGGCTGCAATACAGCGGCAAAAGCAGCTGCCGTATCGGCATTTAAGCGCGAAGTATTGTCAATTACTACCTTCCCCAAAGTACCTAAAAAGATCCTGAGCTCAACAGTACCATCCTGCACATTCTGCTGTGGTATTAAGGCTGTTGCCACCGTATAGCCCTGCTGCCGGCAATAATCAGTTACTTTGGCCGCAGCCTGTTCCAGTTCCGCAACAGTCACTTCCCTGTCCAGATAAGCCTGTGTGACTCTGGTCAGTTCTGCAGCGTCTATTTCCTGCTGCCCGGTAAAAACAAATTTTTTCAGCAGCAGTTTCTGCGGCATTTCTTCTACTGGTGCCGGCATCTGTTCCTCCTGCTGCACTTCTGCCTGCGGCTGTCTGCCGCCGCGGTTCTGTTCTAAAGCTCTGACCTCAGGATTACTGCCTGGCAAAGACGGCGCCGCCCAGGCAGATGCTGCCAACCCCAGACTCAATACTGCCGCCAAAGCTTTTTCCACATTTTTTAACACTTTTATTCGCTCCTCTTTACTCTTTTTCATCAACTTTCCCGTATATCCTTACTGCACTTTCAGAACAAAACGGACTTAGCCCAAGCCACTCTTTTCTGTCTTTCTGCCAAGCTGCAATGTTTCTAAAAGTTGTTTTACTTCCTCCAGCGAATAACTGCTGTATGCGGTTTCCGCCTTTGTAGTTTCGACAGCCCCCAACTGAAAAAAAACCTCCAACGTACAGTCAAACACATTTGCCGCACGAACCAAAAACCTTAAATTGACAGTGACCCTGCCATTTTCAATATTGCTCAGATGAGTCTGACTGATAGATAACGCTTTTGCCATTTCATTTTGACTGATGCCTCGGACCGTTCTCAGCAGCTTGATCCGGCCTCCCAGTTTTTTGAGGCAGCTTTCATCGTACATACTCTCTCCGTCTTTCTTCCCGATTAAATCCTTTAACTTTCTTGCGTATTTTTGGGATTTTAATTAAAAATATTTTAAATAAGTTATACCCATTGTTATTATAGCACTGTTGTACCCCCCCACAAGACATACGAACAGATATTTTCGACGCAGTTTGGTTTCGTTATTGCCCATACGTTTTGATAGCCGCCAAAGTTCCCGGTGGCACCAGTCCCGCGACTCATTCAACCAGCGGCGCAAAAAGTAAAAACATCCTACACAAAAGAAAAGCAGACACTGTTAAAAACATAAATCTTAATAGTGTCTGCTTTTTCTTGACTGATACGATTAAAAAGCAGTGAATTAAATTTTTCATGCCAGCGTCAATTTTATTTATCTTTTATTAGCATTATTCTTCTGTTTCTTCCAGCTTGATCCCGTCACCGTCTACAACTACTGAAACATATTCCAGCAGATTGTTTCTGCGTTTATCAAGATTGCGGTATTCCTCCTGCTGTGTTTTTTCCGTTTTCAAATGCGTCAGTGAACCGGTATATTTAGCGTCAGCCATCGGTGCAACAGGCTCCACAGGCAGTACAGGATCAACAGCTTTTTCTTTGATGATCAGCTTGCCGGTCACGTTAAGTGCATAACCGTCCTGCGTCGAATACAGCAAGTCGCTCAAATCATATTCCCCGATCTCTGTTTTACTATCGGCCAGCAGCTTAGCCACGTCGATAATGATACCCTGTTCAGCCAGTTTGTCGGCGATCGCCTGCGCCAGTCCTGTATAGTCGCTGCCAGTATATTCTGCTTCGATATTGCCGATATTGATGTCCAGCGGCTTCAGCAGACCCTTCAACAGCATCGTCGTTTTGTCGCCGTAGGTCAGCCACAAAGCTTTATCGCTTTCCTGCATCCCTGCCAGAAAGGCTTCGTTAAAGGCTTCGACAGTGACGTATTCCGTGTCGTCGTCATATTTTTTGTAACCGGCATCAGTTTTATAGTACGCATTAGTAATAGTGCTGTTACCTGCGCCGCTGATTTCGCCAAAATTTGCAGAACAGCCTGTTATACTGCCCAAATTATAAACATTAGTAACAACGCTGTTAATATTGTAACCAGTTATACCGCCAGCAAAAGTTGTAGTTCCATCACCTGTTATGTCACCCTCATTATAAGAATTACTGATTTCGCTGCTATTATAACCTACGATCCCGCCTAAAGATTGTATCCCTGTTATCATCCCGGAATTCCAACAGCCTGTAACCCTTGCGCCCTTACTTTGTCCGGCAATTCCTCCGACCTGTTTAGCACCATTATTACCAATAGCGCCTTTATTATAAGCATCAACGATATCACTGACAGTAAACCCTGCTATCCCACCAAGATAATAAACCCCGCCGCTGACATTACCAGTATTATGGACATTGCTCAATGTATCTTTAGCATATCCTATGATTCCTCCCAGATATTGGCTGGAGCCAGTACCGATTATTTCACCTTCGTTATAGGATTCGCTGATAGTATCGGCACTATAACCTGCTATACCTCCCAAATAATGTGATCCTGTGATTTTACCGGTATTCCAGCTGTTTTCTATCTTTCCGCTTTGAGCGCGGCCTGTTATACCGCCAACGTATTGTGTTCCTTTAATGTTCCCAGTATTATAAACATTTACAATATCACCGGCAGTATATCCGACGATGCCACCAACATAATAATCACTGCCTGTTACGTTGCCAGTATTATAAACATTACTGATATCACTTGTTTCATAGTTATAACCAACGATGCCGCCGACAGCTTTTCCAACACCTTCAACGCTGCCAGTATTGTAGCTTTCACCATTTATAGTACCTTTATTGTAACCACTGATACCGCCAACCTGAGAAAATCCACTTCCATCCGCTTTTATGCCGGTAACATTGCCGGTATTATAAGAGGCAGTGATCAAAGAACCGGGATCATTTCTGCCGGTGATACCACCGACAAGATTATTGCCTGTTACCGCACCGGTATTATAGCTGTTAATAATTGACCCTTTAAGGTTTCCAGTCCCATTCGACCCTGCAATACCACCGGCATAAATAGTGCCGCAGTTTATTACTGCGTTATTATAGCTGTCTTTGATAGTGCCTGTATTATATCCGGTCACACCGCCTACAGACATTCTGTTCGCTGTAATTGTACCGGCAGCAATATTCCGCGTAGCCTCAAGCCTGCCCTCGTTACTGCCGGCAACGCCGCCAACTGTACTGTCTCCACTTACAGCACCGCTGTTCTCCGCATTTTTTACAACACCGCCAGCATTGTTTTCACCCACGATACCACCGACGCAGCTGACACCCATAATATTAGTGCCATATATATGCCCTTTAATAATTCCGCTGTTCTTGACGTTTTCGATCAGGCCATCGTTATCTCCACTGATCCCGCCAACCTCACTGCCGCCACCGTCCTTTAATTCCACTAGTCCTGTATTTTCTGCCCCTGTGATCGAACTGCCAGCACTGTTGCTGCCCGTTATGCCACCAATATTTCCCATAGTTTCAGAAGTAATATTGCCGTTATTTTTGACATCGATCAAAATACCGGCGTTTCCCCAAACAGTATCGCCATTACTTCCAGTAATACCGCCGCTTCTGCCGTCTATTGTCAGTCTACCGTTATTGACAGCATTACGAATCACGCCGCCGTTAGTCCCAACGATACCACCCACGCCGCCACTGCTACAGACCAGCTCGGCAGAATTGATAATATTATAAATCGTGCCCCAGTTCAATCCGGCAATACTGCCGAAATTCGACGTTCCTTCAATATGTCCGCCGGCAATATTTACATTGCCCACGCTGCCGCCCTTGCCAATACCTTCAAACAAGCCTATATAACCATCATCCCAATTTTCAATTTGTTTAATGTACAAATTTTTGATGCTATAACCCATACCATCAAAATTGCCGCTAAAACTGCCTGTTACATCATCGGAAACACGTTCCAGACGTCCTATAGGATCAAAACCCCGGCCGCTGTTCCAGTTTTTAGTAACCTCCGCATCAATATCCCCAGCCAACATGTAGTTGCCCACCACATAGTTACTGCCATTGACATTACCGATATTTTTATCAATAGCCTGCAGTTCATACACATCGTGTACCAGCATAGCGTCGTTGATGCTTGTAGCGCCGCCGGTCAGGTCGGTAACAGAAGCACTGCTCAGAACGTCGCTGGCTTTCGTGCCGCCGCCTTTGCCGTAATCGCTGACCTGATGTATATTACCCAGTCCATCGCCTACGTCGATCGTTGTTTTATCAGTCACCTCATAGCCGATATTGATATTTTCGTTGGCCCGCAGCGTGATTTGACTTTTGTCAGCTACATCAAGAGTGTCGGCACCAATGATCGAAAGATTGTTGCCCTCCAATACCAGCTTCCCCGCTTTCAGTTTGCCCAAATTGATAATGTCTGCCTGGACTTCAGCCGCCTTTGCTGCCGTCAACGGTGCCAGGCTGCCGTTAAAGCCCGTCAGCGCACCTGCTTCCAGCCTGCGTGTCGATGCCGTCAGCTGCCCGACATTGACCTGTGCCGTTTTGCCGAACAGAACACCACTGGGATTTACTAAAAACATATTCACACCGGCGCCGTTGATCTTGCCATAAATCTCACTTCTGCTGCCGCCGCTGACATAATTCAAAACAGCGTTCATCTTTTGAAAATTCACAGTTTCGTTCTGGGCGATATCAAAACTGTTCCAGTTGATGGCCACATTGCCGCTGCCGGTTATATTCATGCTGCTGCCATTAGTCACAATGCTGCCGTTTTGAGTCACTACATTGCCGCCGCTGGGCAAAGCATAACCCCAATTAGGCAGCAGCAGCATTCCGCCGCTCAGCAGTGACGCCAATATTTTTTTAGACAAAAGTCCTGTTCCTCTTTGCATCTTCCCTTACCTCCCCTAAAGTTCATTCAAAAAGTTGGTACCTCAAAACCCACCCAGTACTCCCTTTAAATTTTCTGCGTATTTTTAAAGCTTTTAATCAAAAGTATTTTAAATAAGTTATACCCATTGTCATTATAGCACTGTTGTACCCCCCCACAAGACATACGAACAGATATTTTCGACGCAGTTTGGTTTCGTTATTGCCCATACGTTTTGATAGCCGCCAAAGTTCCCGGTGGTACCAGTCCCGCGACTCATTCAACCACCTGTAAACAGAACGCCAACTTCCAAAATTCTCTCAGTAAAAAAAACTAAACAGACCTATGACTGTAAAAGTCATAGGTCTGTTTAATTTGTGGGCAGTTTTAAAAATAATTTATATTTTAAAATCTCAGCGCACCGTAGCGGCTTTCCAGCTTTTGCAGATGTTCCGTCAGTATGCCCGGTTCGATATAGGCATATTCCAAAATCTGCAAGGCATGGGGAGCGTAATCCCTGATAGCGGCGAAATAAGGTTCCCATTTGATCGTCCCCAGCCCTACAGGCTGATGACTGTCACCGCTGCCATCGTTATCGTGCACATGTACAGCCAGCAGCTTTTTCTGCAGGCGCCTGACGGCTTCAGGAATATCCCATTCGTTGACATGGGCATGCCCCGTATCCAAAAGTGCCAGCGCCTGAGGATACCGGTCGAACAATTCCAGATATTCCTCAAAATCAAACAGTAACGAACCGCAGGGACGCAGGCCTACGTTTTCAATGACTGCCTGCACGCCATAGCTTTGCGCAAGGCTGATCACTTCGCCTAAACGCTGATAAACCAGTTCTCTTACTGCTCTGGCCTCTCCATGATAACCTTCGTTGGTATGCACTACCACAAATTCAGCTTTGATTTTCTGGGCATAGGCAAAGGTTTCAGCATAGGCCTTTAAATAATATTCATCACTGCTGTCAGCCAGATTTACGGCTACGCAGGGGCCATGGATCGAAAAAGTGCGTTTTTCTTTATTGTTCTGCGCCAGCGGCAGCAGCACCTTATCCCAATAATGGTCGGTACCGAATTCATAAAAGAATTCTATGTTATAGGACAGCGGCAAGCCGCTGAGATATTTTTTATTGAAGCCGGCAAAAGCCAGATCACTGACAGCCCATTGCATCAGCAACAACCTCCCCTTGTTCAACATAGCCGATATTTTTGCCACTGGCGGCGTCAAACAGGCTCACATCATCCCAGCTAAAGTTAATGCCGCAGGAGCTGTGTACATCGGCATTACGGTCGCTGACGGTGACGCAGATGTTTTCGCCGCTTTCCAGCTGCAATTCAACAGTACGCTGATGGCCTGTGTTTTCGACATAGGTAATACTGCCCTGCACGGCAGCGCCGCTGCTCAAACGGCAGTGTTCGGGGCGAATGCCCAGCAGCAGCTCACGCCTCTCGCCGATCACCTGACGCCAAAGTTCCGGTACCGGCAGCACGGCTTTGCCGATACAGATACAGTCACGGTCAAAACGGGCTTTGACGATATTCATCGACGGTGCGCCGATAAAGCCGGCGACAAACGTATTGGCGGGATGACGGTAGATCGTATCAGGAGCGGCGATCTGCTGCAGTTCTCCGCCCTTCAGTACTACGATGCGGTCAGCCACTGTCATTGCTTCCACCTGGTCGTGTGTAACGTAGATCATTGTCGGTTTATAGATCTCGTGGATACGCACCAGCTCTGTTCTGGCCTGCTGGCGCAGCTGGGCGTCCAGGTTGGACAGCGGTTCGTCCAGCAGAAAGTAAGGTGACTGTTTGACCAAGGCACGGCACAAAGCCACTCTCTGCTTTTGCCCGCCGGAAAGCTGCTTGGGCTTATAGTTTTCGTAGCCCTGCAAATTAAGTATGCTCAGCGCTTCATAGGCCCTTTTTTTGATTTCCTCTTCCGGGAGCTTTTGGATATGCAGGCCAAAGGTTATGTTGTCCCAGACGGAAAGATGCGGAAACAGGGCATAGCTTTGAAAAACCATAGCGATATTGCGCTCGCCGGGAGCAATGTCGTTGACTACCTGTCCCTCCATTTTCAGCTGGCCGCTGGTAATATCCTCCAAACCTGCGATCATGCGCAGCGTGGTAGTTTTACCGCAGCCGGACGGCCCCAGCAAGATCAGGCGTTCGCCTTCTTTGATTTCCAGGTTGAGCGACTTGACGATCCTGGCATCGCCGTAGGATTTGCAGACATTTTCAAATACGATACTGTTCATAGATTATCCTTTGACCCCCGATTGCATAAAGGTATTGAGTATAAATTTCTGACAGATGAGATATAAGCCCAGCGGCGGTAAGCTGGTCAGCGTGGCGACTGCCATGGCGATGCCCCATTCGCTGCCGCCTTCAGCACTGATAAACATTTGCAGAGCCAGCGGCAGGGTGTAGGTTTCTTTGTCCTGCAGCACCAAGAGCGGCCAGAAATATTCGTTCCATGAGTTGATAAAAAACAGGATACCGACCGCGATAACAGACGGCTTGATCAGCGGCAGCACCACTTTGCGCAGTACCTGCAGCGGTCCTGCATTATCTAAAACAGCCGCTTCCAGCAAGGGTTTGGGTATGCCGCGCATGGTCTGGCGCATCAAAAATACACCCATACCGTCAACAAACTGCGGCAGCATAACGCCCCAGGGCGTATTCAGCAGCTCCAGTTTGCTCATCAGCAGATAATTCGGCATGATCAGCACAGTGATCGGAATAAAAAAGGTCAGCAGCATACTGTTAAAAACGGTTTCTTTATATTTAAAATCATAGTAAATAAAAGCAAAGGCGGCCAAAACACTGGTCAGCACTTTAAATACCGTGACAAAGGCGGCAATAAAAAAGGTGTTATAGATATAAGTAAACAGCGGAAAATTGCCCAGAACGGTCAGATAGTTATTCAGCGTCGGTGGCAGCGGCAAAGGGTTCAGCGTCGCCTGAAAGATCTGGTCCATATCCTTGAGCGAAGTAGAAACCATAAAAACTATCGGCCACAGCTGGATAAATACCGCTGCCAAAAGCGGCAGGTGCCACCACAGATCTTGATGTGTTTTAGTTTTCATAATAAACTTTTTTCTCCAGGTATTTATTTTTCAGGTACAGGAACGCCATATAACAGAATATAGTGATAATGGCAAACGCTGCCGACTTACCGGTTTGGAAGAAAATAAAACCGTACTGGTATACGATATAGACCAGATTGGAGCTGCCCTGATCCGGCCCGCCCTGCGTCAGCATATTGACAGGAACCAGCACATACTGCAAGCCGAAAACTACAGTAATAGTAAAAACATAGATCGCCGTCGAAGATGTCATTGGCACAATGATGCGGCGGAAGATCGTCCAGTTAGAAGCATTTTCCAGTTTGGCGGCTTCGATCATTTCTTTAGGTACGGCAACCATTGCCGCCAGCATCACGATCAGGTTATAGCCAAACACCTTCCAGCCAATGATCGTACAGATGGAAAAAATAACGAGCAGGTTTTCCTTGAACCAACGCGGCGATTCCAGACCAAACCACGAAAGCACGATACTGATAGGCCCGGCCAGCGGATTATAGAGCCACAGAAACAGGATACTTGCTACTGCCAGCGATAAGGTGGCCGGCAGAAACAGTATGGAACGGTAAAACATTTTACCGCGCTGCAGCAGATGACCCATGATAAACGAATAAATATATGGCAGTACAAAATTAAATAGCAGCATGATCAGCACAAAAACGATCGTATTGCCGATGATCTTGTACAATTCTTTACTTCCTAAAATAGCACCGTAGTTGGCCAGCCCTACATATTTCATCGTCGGACTGATCATATTCCAGCTGAAAAAGCTGAGATATAAGTTCTGCAGCAGCGGCCAGTAAAAGAAAACTATAAACAGCAGCGCCGCCGGCAGCAGAAACCAAAACGCAGGCCACTTGGCTTTGTTCATAACAACTCTCCTTTGGTAAAAATCAGGATACCGCAGCAAGCAGCACCCTGATTGGTTCAAACATTAGTATTACAATAAGTTATTGATCTTTTCTGACGTTTCGTGCAGAGCCTGCGCAGCAGTTTCTTTACCGCTCAGAATAATATCGCGGGCGTCGATCAAAAGCTGCTCGGCCTGCAGACCGTTAGCGCCGGGGAAACTGGCCCATTTCACCAGATTAGGCATCGTGGACAAAGCGACCTGGATATTTTTGTTTTCTTCGATCATCTTTTTGAAACCGTTGGGGTCTTCGGCCACACCTTTACGCGGCGGCAGATAACCGGTGCCGGTACTCCATTTAGCCAGAGCTTCAGGAGATTCGATATATTTGATAAATTCCCAGGCGGCTTTCTGTTTATCAGCATCTTTAGAGAACAGCATCAGGAAGTTGCCGCCGGCAGGAACTTTCAATTCTTTGCCTTCAAACTGCGGGAAAGGAGCAGCCATGACTTTAAACTTGGCGCTTTTTTCAAAATTGGCACGTTTGCCAATCGTAGTACAAACCATGCCCAGCTTGCCGGACAGATAAGCCTGGAAGCCTTCTTCATTAGTAGCATGCAGGCCGCTGCCGTCTTTCACCATATCGGCCAGCAGTTGATAGGCTTCTGCGGCTTCGGGTGTATCAAAGCCGGCTTTGACCTTGCCGCCTTCATTTTTCAGCATCGAGCCGCCATTGGATTCGATAATAGCCTGTTGGGTCCAGTTATCAGCATATTCCTGCATAAAAAAGCCCATAGTGCCGGTCTTGTCTTTGATCTGTTTCGCCGCGCTCACTACCTCTTTCCAGGTTTTAGGCGGGTTATTGGGATCAAGCCCTGCCGCGGTAAAGATTTCAGGATTATAGAACAGCACCGGTACGCTGATAGAATACGGGATACCGATTTGTTTGCCGTCGTCAGTCTGAGCTAAAGCCAAAACATTAGGCAGATAATTGTCTTTCAGGAAATTTTTATCTTCAGGCGCCTGCTTTTCGATCGTTGACTGCAGATCAGTATATTTAAGATTTTCAGCGGCATAGTTCAAATACGACCAGCCCATCTGCACAACGTCGGGATTTTTGCCGGAAGCGATAGCAGCCTGCAGATTTTGGGTCAGCCCTTTATACATATCAGGATTATATTTTTCTACGACCTGGATATTAGGATGTTTGGCATTAAAGTCAGCTACCAGTTCTTTGACTGTCGCACCGCCAAAGCTTTCGGAAGCCACATGCCAATATTCGATCTGCACCTTTTTCTCAACACTGCCTTTGGATTGGTTATCGCTGCTGCCGCAGCCTGTAAAGACCATCGCGCTGGCAGCTGCCAAAAGCAGCGCCGCAATTTTCTTTTTCATCATCATTCCTACCCTCCACATTTTTTAGTTCCGAGCTCTGTTATGTATAATAGCTGATTTTGATTAAATCTAAACGCTGTTTTTGTTAAAGCTTTGTAAAGTTTGTTATAAAAATTTGCGCAATAAAAAAAGACAGTGAAACTTTCTTCAAGTTCCGCCGTCCTTCAGTTATTTAAAATTCAATATATTAATCCCCCGACTGTCAGGCAGCCGGGGAAATTATATTTCAACTAAAACATTTCCATGTTACTAGCAAAATCATCACTGGAAATTTACTTAGCGCCAGGTCTGTTTTTAAAGCAGGAGTACCTGCAATAATAGTAGCGCTTTCTTTTGATCAAAGCCGTATAAACATGATGCGCTTTATTACAGACAAATTCTTTGCCGCAGACCGGACAGGTCATCACCAGCGAACCAACAATACTTTTGGCTTTTGT
Source organism: uncultured Phascolarctobacterium sp. (assembly GCF_958349595.1). NCBI lineage: Bacteria > Bacillati > Bacillota > Negativicutes > Acidaminococcales > Acidaminococcaceae > Phascolarctobacterium > uncultured Phascolarctobacterium sp. Next base: position 61,122 of record NZ_CATWDQ010000005.1, read on the forward strand.
TTCGATTGTGTTTATCATTTCTTTTTCTTTCATAACAGATCACCCCAAACTCAGAATATTTTTTTGGTCTGAGCTTTAGTTTAATGGAATTTTCACTGTACCACTCCCTTATCTGGCATTTGAGCTTTATATTCATCGGGGCATCCGTTATGTAGCGCCAAGGTTTTGGCGTTGTTATGTTACCTTGTAATGACACCCGTCAGTTGCACCTTTAAAAAACAAAATATCTCTGTCAGATAGTTTCTATCATTCTTTTATTGCAATATTTTATAATTTGTAAATTTTAATTCACATTATTGAAAAAAGTTTGTATTTTTAAATTATTATTTCCCTTCATAGATATTTTTAAGTATAATAACATATTTGTTTTTAGTATGCAAGATATCTTTATTTACATAATTAATCCAGCATTTAATTTATTGTGATATTTTGCCATTCTTCTCAAGTATCAGGAATGTTTGTGGTTTATTTATACATGCGAATAGTAATATTAAAAATACTGTATGTATCGTCATTCTTAGGTTTCTTTAACCTGTGAAAATATTAAATTTTAACCCTTATGGGTAAATAAAAAACGCCTGTATTCACAGACGTTTTTTATTTATTAATTTTTAGCTGTTTATTCGTGCTTCGGGCAAAAGTAAGCAAACTGACAGTTTTGACAATATTTGTTTTTCACAGCAAATTCACATTCTGTACGTTTGGCAAAAATTTCCTTACATAAATCGGCAGCTTCCGCCAACACATCGCTGTGGACTGACAATTGCCAGCAGGAATTGTTTTGCAGAAAATGCAGCTCCGCCATTTTGACAGGCTGCTGCCATAATTCGGCGGCAGCTTTTTTATAGAGAGCCAGCTGATAAATATACCCCTGCTGCGGTTCATCCTCACCCGGCGGCAAGCCGGTCTTATAATCGATAATGGTCAGAGTTCCGTCACCGTTAAAGACAGTGCAGTCAATATAACCAGTAAAGGCAGCGTCAACCCCAAACTCACGCAGCAGCGGCAGGTTAAAGCTGATTTCCGCTTTACGTTCCTTCTGCTGCAGCTTTTGATAGAGCGGCCCGTTAAGATAGCGCCAATAGATCTCATGCGCTCTATCTGCACTTCCCTGCACCTTATAAGCCTGCAGCGCCGCTGTAAAGGCCTGCTGCGGTTCATATCCATGTACCAGCAGCTCCAGGGCCTTATGAATTACCTCGCCCTGCAGGGAGGCTGGCAAATAGCCCTCAGCTCCGGCTTCCTTCTGCATTTCATAGCCTGGCATCTGCAAAATATACTGGTAATAATAACAACGTGGACAGTAGAGATAAGTTTGCAGCGCCGTTGCCGATAAGCTGCGCTGCCAGGCCAGCCCATACTCTGGTAACGGCTGGATACGCTGCAGCAGTTCGCCTGAGACCAAAATTGTAGCAGCTGTTGCTGCTGCGCTAACGGCAGGCTTTACCTCAGCCGCTTTATATTCCTTCAGCAGGAACTGATCATAGTCCTGCAAAATATTACGCAGACTGCTGAACCATGTCTCGCTTTTACTTCTGCTGCCGCTGTCATATGCCCCTGAAAGGATCAGCCTGTCCTGAGCTCTTGTCATAGCTACATATAACTGCCGCTGTTTTTCAGAAGTATCCAGCTGCTTTTCGATTTCCTTGATTTCCGTCATAACGCTGGTATCCTGTAATTCGCCGCCTAGATCGACTTTTATCCCCAGCCCAACTGCGGCATTGAACCGCAGCATATCCGTATCGCCCTTGCCCCTGGCATCCAGTGCCGGTACAAAGACTACAGGAAATTCCAGCCCTTTGGATTTATGGATCGTCATGATCGTTACCGAAGTTCCGCCAGCCGTATCAGCCGCAGACGCCTCTCTTGCCGAGGCCAGCCGCAGCTGCTGCAAACGCAGCAGATAATCTGCCAGCGTCCCGTGTTTTTCTGTGGTATAAGCCTCGGCCAGAGCGATCATTTTTTTGACATTGGCCAGTTTTTCCATACCAAAGTCCTGCGCTGCCAAAAGCGGCTCCAGATGCAAACTTTTCAGAATGGTATGCAGCAATTCCGGCAGAGCCATCACAAGGGCGCACTGCCGCAGCTCACGCAATACTCCGGCAGCCTGCTGCAAACCTTCTCTCTGGCTGCCACTCACTAAACGCCAGTTATCCTGCTGCAGCAATTGCCACAGGTTTGCTGCTTCCTGTCCCTTGCCGTTCAGCTCTAAAAAAAGCGCAGTCAGTGTTTCGTCGTCCACTGCAAAATAAGGTGAACGCAGCACACCTGCCAGTTCCAGACTGCGGCTGCTGTCTTCTAAAAATACCAGCAGATTGATCAGGTCAATGATCTCCTGCCGTTCATAGAAACCTTTGCCGTCAACGATATTATAAGGTATCCCTGCCTGCTGCAAAGCTGCCGCAAAGCCTTTTGCCGTAGTCAAGGCACTGAGCAGTATCACCATGTCTTCATAAGCGACAGCTTCGCTATTATGCAGTTCCAGTATCCGCTGCGCTATAACGGCGGCTTCAGCTTCCCTGCGGCTGTCCTTACTGTCTTTATCATAGGCGACAGCCAGCATTTCCGGCATCAGATCTGTTGCCCGGTTGGCGTTCAGGGCTTCAAAATAAACGTCCTGCTCACGGTCTTCACCCAACAGTGCTGCAAACGCCAGATTGCACAGATCCAGCACTTTATCGACCGTACGAAAGTTATCATCTAAAACGATATTACTGCCGCCTGTGGCTTTTATATCGCGTCTCACGCGGGCAAATACGCTGACATCAGCACCGCGGAAACGGTAAATCGATTGTTTGGCATCACCCACTACAAACAGCTTCCTGCCGCGTAATTCATCTTTATTGCCGCCGCACAGCAAATACACCAGCTGCCGCTGCCGTTCGTTCGTATCCTGAAATTCGTCGACCATGATATATTGATAGCGCCTGCTGTTTTTGGCACAGACCTGATCGTTGTTGGAAAGCAGCGCCAATGCTCTGCTTTCCAGGTCGTCAAACCCCAGCATATTATTAAGGTCCTGCTGCTGCCTTAGATAAGCACAGCAGTCTGTCAGGGTCTGCTGCCAGCAGGGCAACAGCTCTAAAGCAGCCTTGTCAGACGCCAGTAAACGCAGTTTCTGCAAAACATCTTTCGCCGCTTTGACTACAGCTTTGTCGCTGCTGGTCGCTGCCAATCTGCCCACATACCGCTCCAGCAGCGTCATATTTTCTTTACTGCTGCTGTCCGCCGCTGCCTCTAAAAGCTGAGGCAGGTTCTCACGCAGCTGCTCCAGCTTTTGACGGTGGGCTGCCGCTTTGACCTTTGTCCTGTCTTCTGCAAGCTCTATCAGCAGATAATGCAGCTGCTCCTGCAAAACTCCTTGTGCAGCCAAGCTTTCCTGATAAGGATGCGACAGATCACCAAAACCCAAAATCTCATCCAGCCTGGGGACAGCCATCAATAACTGCTTCACCAGATCAGCCGCTGTATATTCGTCAGCCAGACGCAAAATATTACTGTCGCCAACGCGCAGGCACTGCTTGACAAACTGCTGTACCGTACGCAGTAAAAACTCATCCATTTCTACTTCTTCCGCCACTTGAAAAGCCGGATCAAGCCCTGCCTCTACGGGATTTTCTTTCAGCAGGCTGTTGCAGAAGCCATGAATAGTATTGATCCGTGCCTGTTCCAGCATTTCCAGCTGCTGCCGCCAGAAGGAAGCATATAAAACGTCCTCCTGCTCCAATTCTGCCAGCCGCCTGCGTACGCGTTCTTTCATTTCCCCTGCTGCTTTACGGGTAAAGGTGATCGCCAGAATATCAGCGGCAGTGACCGTTTTACCGTTCTGCCCACGATTCTGCCTCAAAATATTGACAAAACGCTCAACCAGAACACGAGTCTTCCCGCTGCCGGCACCGGCTGAAACAGATACGTTCCGATCAAGAGTATCTATTGCTTCCTGCTGCGCTTTAGTAAAATCAAACATTGTCTTCACCGCCTTCTGCTGCCAGATTGCCATAGGCGCGGCAAATATCTTTCCCCGGACAGAACTCCGGGCATTTCTTGCGCGGTGCCGGAGGGAAAATACCCTTATGCAAGGCATCGGCATAACCTCTGATAGTAATGCGGCAAAAATCACTGAAGTCAGACCACTGGTCAGCGCCTTCACTGAACGGTTTATTATTTATGGTAAAAGGCGTCTTGCCCAGGGACTGCAAGGCAAAACCGCCTTTGCGCCGGGCTTCCTTCAAGGAATAATAACCGCCGCCAAGTACGACATTTTGCGGCTCTAATGCTGCCAGGGCCAGCAGATAAACCGGCATCTGCAGATCTAAGCCGGCTGTTAAGTCGCTGCCTGACGGTGTTGCGCCGCGTTTGTAATCTGTAACAAATAAACCTCTGCCATCACTGTCAATACGGTCAATGCGGCCATTCAGATAGATCTTGCCGCCCTCTACCGGCAACGCTAACGGTGTACTGCCATTTTTGCCAAAATCCCACTCTATCTTTACCGGCACAAAAGGTTCCCATTCTCTTTGGTAAGCCAGCTCACGTTCCAGCCAGCGGCGCAGCAGTAAATTCAGCCGCCGGCGTTGCGATGGCCAAAAATCTGTAACGGCGATCTTATTATTTTCAATATATTCTTCACAAACTGACGTCATAATGTCATCAAGCTGACTTACAAGCTGCTTTTGCGGATATTTCGTCAGCTTTTCCTGCAAATGCAAGGCCATAAAGCGTGCTAAAACGTCATGCAGCAGATTGCCTTCTACTGTCGGCTCCACTGTTTCAGTAAGTTCTTCATACTGTTGTTGTTTCCAGACATAGCTCAGCAAAAATCTGTAGGGGCACTGGGCATACGTTTCTAAATAAGAGGCGCTGAAAAAACCGCCTACAGCCTCATTAACAGCCCGCTGCAGCCGCTCGTCTTCAATGATCCCCTTATAAATACTGCCACCCTGCCTGCGTATTTTTTCGATACTGCTGCGCAGAGGCCAATCAGCCCCCAGCCGCTCCAACAGCCAGTTATGCTCCGGATCAGCCTGCGCCAATCCCTGCAGCAGTTCCTGCTCTGATAAGGACTGCTGCAGACCGCAGCGCCCGGCTCTGCATTTTACAATACTGCCGGGGGCATATAAACGTTCTACATCTTCCACATAAGCAGACGCACCGGCCGCATCGTCACTGTACCAGCTCAGGGTCAACGTTTCTGTCGCCATCGCCGCTACCGCTGCAAAAAAGAACTTATCTTCCGCATAAGCGCAGGCTGTATTCTCCAGTTCGACGCCGACGCTGCTTAAAACCACCCGCTCACTGTCATTGTAGATCCAGCTTTCATTCTTACTGCGCGGGAACTCACCTTCACGCAGCCCCATAATATATACATACTTAAACAGCAGCCCCTGTAAATTTGCCGCTTCGCCGAATAAAATCCCCTCACTGTCAGCAGCCGTCAGAACTACCTGCCGTTCGGCACAGGCAGTCAGCAACAGTCTGCTGTAATCGGCGGCGTTCAAGGCAATATTTTCCAACCCGCCATTTTGATAATCTTCCTGCAGAGTATCAAGCACTTCCACAAGCTGTCTTACTGTTTCAGTCAGATTTTTGACCTCACGCAGCTGTGCTCTGCCCTTTCTGTACTCTGCGCCGACCTTATCCGGCAGTGCCAAAGCTTCCAAAACGCCCTTTAAAACTTCGCCATAAGCAGCCACCGTTGCCCGCCGCGGCACTTTATCCAGATATGCCTCCAGCTCGCTCAGCTCAGCCGACCACTGCGCCTCCCCTATTTCGTCAATTTTGTCCGCAACAGCCTTGCGCAGCTGCTGCAGGCTGCTGTATAAATGGTCTTGCTTTAATCTGTTAAGCTGTTCGCCATCAAAATCATAGACCATTTTGACAACGCCGCATTTCAGCAGCCGCCAATAGGCAGCAACAGCTTCGCTGCCGCCTGCGGCCACGGCAAGCAGCAGTCGCAGAAATTCACAGACAGGCTGCGCACTTAAAGAAGCCGCCGCAGGCAAAGTCACTGGAAGGCCATATTCGTCACAAACAGCTCTGATGCCGCTGTAAGTATTAAAATCACGTACAGCAACCAGAAAATCGCCATAAGCAGCTCCTGTCTGCAGCTTTTCCTTGATCGAACGCAGCACAGCCCGCACTTCACTCTCACTGTCACCCGCTTCAATAAATTCTATACCGTTAGCAGCAGCCAGAGGCAAACCACCGCTGCGTCCCAAATTGTCAACTAAATGCTGCAAGGCAGGCTTGCGCTCTACAACCTCCTGGCTCAGCTCTGCCTGCCAGGCAAAACCGCTCAAATAACCATAACTGCGTTCTACAGCAGCAAATATTTCCGGACGCTTCGGCTCATACATCAAGCCGATACTGATCTGGCAATGCGCAGACAATGCCTTGATGATCAGCCGCTGCAAGGCGTCAAAATGATAAAATTCACTGAAATACAAATGCTGCCACGGCAAGCTGGCCTGCGGCTTCTCTAAAACTGCCGCCGCCAAACGGTACAGTCCTTCCACATCGTACCAGTTCTTCTGTTTCAGCTTATTACGGTAAAGATTATATAAAGCCGCTACTTCACGGTCCTTCATTACATAGGCCGGATTACGTTCTTCCCATTCCAGCAGCGCCGTAGTAATTTCTTCCTGTGTCGAACCGCTGCGGGAAAGCTGCCCCAAAAGCCCGGTAATAGCTTTGATAAAGCCTTCTTTATCAGCCAGTTTGCTAAAATAGTCCAGTCCCTGCAGCTTGCTGAGCTGATGCAGTAAATCGCCTACTAATAGTTCCTGCGTCCGACGGGAGATCAGCTCCAGTTTAGCCTCTGCCGGTAGATCCAGCAGCCGTCTGTTCAAGGTTACGATACGGTTGGTCAAATATTCAAAACTTACTGCCTGTCCCCTGCTTACTTTGCGGGTATGTTCAACAAGCAGTCTGCTGGGCAGCACCAGCAACGCTTCATCATAACTGTAGTTTTTTTCTGCTGCAGCCGCAAAAAAATTTCTGGCTGTTGACCCTAACGGTACTTTGTATAAATCAATCATTCTTCTTCTCCGCTCGTTAAAAATATATATTTATTGTACCACAAAACGATGGTTCACAGCATGGAGCACAGACAAAAAGCAACGGCCGTTAAGCCGTTGCTTTTAAATGCCCAATTTATTTTCACTTACCGCACTGCCGGTCAAAGGCAGCGTAAATTTATAATTAAATTTATGCATACCCTGCCGTTCATAAAAAGAATGTGCTTTTTCCCTCAGCCTGTTACTGCTCAATTCCAGCTGCTGGCAGCCGTTCTCACAGGCCAGCTTTTTGGCATGAGCAAAAAATTGCTGTCCCAATTGCTTGCCGCGGTATGCCTGTGCCACGTCAAATTCTAAGCTCTCTGCGATCTTAGCAGCGTGGTGCAGCTGCTCCTCCACACGCAAATGTAAAAAAGCCGCTGCCCTGCCGTCGATTTCACCAATCAGTAAAAAATGTTCCGGCAGTTTCAATAAACTGCTGAAGATCCTGATAAATTCTGACTGCAGCAAAACCTGCTCTTCTAATTCACACATCAGGACATACACGGTCTCCGCATCCTGCAATTCAGCTTTTCGTATCAGCATCAGCGTCACTCCCGTTCCAGGTTTCTTTTTGCAGCAGGTCCGCAAAAGCTTCTGCCGGCTGCGGCTTACCAAAATAATAGCCCTGGATATAATCGCAGCCAACATCTCTCAAAAATTCAAACTGTGCTTTAGTTTCCACACCCTCGGCAGTCACTTCTATCTGCAGCGAATGGGCCAGATAAATAATGTTGGAAATGATTTTTTCACTGCGCTCATCGCCAATATCGTCTACAAAGCTTTTATCCAGCTTCAGTACGTCGATATCCACGTTTTTAAGCATCATCATCGATGAATACCCGGTACCAAAATCATCCATCAAGACCTTGATCCCCACTTTGTGCAGCGCTTCGATCACACCGTTCATGATACTGGTATTCTCAAAGAAAACACTTTCCGTCAGTTCCAGCTTGACATAAGCAGCAGGCAGGCTACTTTCCTCCAAAATGCCGATATATTCGTCAACTATATGCGGATCATACAGGCACATCCTCGACATATTGACCGAGATCGGCACAGGAGCCAGACCCTCACCCAGCCACAATGTTTGTTGCCTGCATACCAATTCGAACATGTAGCGATCAAGCTTATTGATAAAACCATTACGTTCAAAAAGCGGCACAAACTGATAAGGCGGCACAATAACATCATCGCTGCGACGCCAGCGCACCAAAGCTTCTGCTCCTATGAGCCTCTGCTCTTTTGTGCTGTATTTCGGCTGATAATAAGCAATAAATTCACCTTCAGCCAGGGCTCTTTCCATCTGGCTTTCAATTTCTTTTTCATGCAACAGCTTATCACGGACAGCACCGTCATAAAAAGCCCACGCCGTATCGCCTTTATTTTTTATTGTCTGCCGGGCAATATATGCTCTGTCCGCCATACTGACGATATCGTCTGTTTCGCCGTCGACCTCGTAAATACCCATCGAAAGCGACAGCTTATAGACCTGACCGCTCTTAGTCATATAGTGATTTAAATACAGGCATAAATCGTTGATACGCCAAAGCAGTTCATCTCTCGTATCAAACCGCAGCAAAAAGATAAAGGTATCGGCAACACCATGCGCCAATATTTCGCCTTCATTCAGGCTTGCTCTTATTTCCTGCCAGATATAACGCAAAAGGTCATTGCCTTCCTCATAACCAAACATATCATTAAAATATTTAAATCCGTCGATGTCCATACTAACAATTGCCGTTTTCTTATCAGCAGCACGCAACAGCGGTTCGGCCTCTTTAAAAAATTTGGCAAAAGAATAACCGCCGGTAATCTCATCCACATAAGCGATATTCATCAGTTCCCTTTGGTTGCGGGTATGGATACGCATGATATGCCAGAGCAACAGTAAAAAAATAACTATCAGCAAGATGCCCAGCAAATACGTTTTATGCAAAACCATATTTGTCTTATCTTCAATAACTCTGGCAGGCGTAACTGTAAGCAACATCCAGTTATTAACGCCGATCGGGGAACAGTACATATATTTCTGGCTGCCGTTATAAAATTCTATATACCCGTCTTTTTTGCTGTTGATCAGCTGCCAGAGCTTTTCAGCGCTGTCTTTGTTATTCTTCGGGTCTGCCGTCAATAAAGCCGCATAAACATTTTTTAAATTTTTAAAGCTTTCCGGATGCCTGGAATCAACTACTACATCACCATTTTCCTGCACCACATACGAATAACCGGCGCCGCTGAAAAATGATACCTCAATAGTTTTTCTAAAGGTATCCATACTGTAAGTGGCAAACAAAACACCGATCGGCTTATCACTGCCATCAGAAAGAATCGGCACCGCATAAACAGCGATCCTACCGCCATCAGTATAATCGTCCAGATTACGCGAAACAGTCATCTGACCATGCAGGGCCCTGCTAAAATACCCACGTTCTGAAATATTCAGCTCAATGTCATCAGTCGTATAAGCACGTCCATCTGTCAACGCCACTCCGATTCGTTTAAAATTATTGCGTGCGGCAGCTTCTTTCAAATAGACAGCGGCCGCCTGTGGATCGTTGGCAAAAATCCGGCTGACATCATGTGAAAGCTCTACCAAAAGATTTTGTTTGTTTTTGATTTCATTATTCAGCATCAAAGCCCCCTGATTAGAAAGCTCTTTCAGGGAGTTGATATTTTCTTCTTTATAACTTTCTTCAATACTTCTGCTATAGGAAAAAACAGCAGTCAGCAAAATAATAATGGCAATCAGTCCCAGCAAAAGCGTGCCATAAAGTTTTTTATATTTGCCCATCGCCGTCTTCCTCCCAATTTTCTGAAGCATTTCTGTCAGATTATTTTAATAGTTTTTCCGCTATCTGGCTCTTCCAGATAAATTTCACCAATATGTAGTTTACCGTCCACTATATCAAAAGCATTAGTTTTAATTATACCCATTTTCGTTTCAATAACGACATTTTTAAATTCCAGACGTTTATTTTGATTGGAAAACTCACCGCTGATGCTTTCGAAAGGAATAATATAATACGACCCCTTCCCTGATTTAAAGCTGCCATAAGTCAAAGCGGTTTTCGGATCACCTTGTGAACGGATCTTAAAGTCCAGTTCGACCTTGCATTTTATTTTGCCATTACGGGCGGCAATGCTGCCCAGAAGTTCGTGGCCCAGCGCATCAATATTATAATATCTTGTATCCAGATGATAATCACCAAAGGCTTCGACTGTGCCGCCAAAAACATTACCTGTTACATTAGTAAATTTCAGCAGAGCATTTTCATAATGCAGATCACCTCTGACTTTGGAAAAATGGAGTCCCGGAATATTCAGTTCTTTAAACTCCAGATGTCCGTCGATAACCGGGCTCGGCAGCTCGCCGGTGACGCCGGCAGTAACCGAAACCGTATCTTTGATGTCTGCTATCCCCAGCGAAGCAGGCAGCACATTATAAAGCTCCAAATGCAGATCATAATGCGGAATCTGCTGCGCTAAATCAATATCTCCTTTGATTGCCAACCCGTCGCCGACCATGGTGCCGCCGAATTTACCGGTAACAAAGTCGATAGCAAGTTTTTTCTTTGTATCAATATCCAGTTTGGCATTGACGTCGTTCAGAACAAAATAACGGTTACGGTACCCGGCAGTTAAAGTACACTTATTCAGAATAACCTGCAGCTTCAGCCGCTTATTTTCCAAATCAAGATTTAACTCATGTCTTGCTCTCTCCCGCCTCTGCCGGCTTTCCTGCACTTTTGGACTGTCTTGAGCCGGTATTTCAGCTTCAGCGGCAGTTTCACTCCCCAACAAAACAGCTTCTTTTTGTTCTGCACGGTCAATAACTCTTTTCGCCTGCTCCTGCTCAAAAATATCCAGCTGCATCTTTCGATTGAATCTTACAGCAAACAAAGCATTGTCCAATTCCAGTTCCCGGATAGTCGCTGTACTGATGCTTCTGGTAATGATGTCCCACGGTTGTACCTTAAAACGCCCCTGCGGCACATGCACTATAGGCTGACCATCCGTATCCAGCCAGACAAGATTTTTAAAGGCAACCCGACCCCAAATATCGGCCTCGATACTGCTAATCGTCACTGAGCCTTTAAGCACTTTTTGAGTAGACATAGCTTTATTGAAAATAAGCAGAGCCTGATCACTGGCTATTTTGCACAGCGCAAAATAAGTTACTGTTACAAGCGCCCACAAGCCCAAAGCAATATAGATATATTTCTTTTTTATCCGCATATTATCACTTTCCTTTGAGCGGGCTGCTGCACTTATTTGTTTCCTGTTTTCGTCATGATCCGCAAAATTTCCTGATCAGTCGCCGCCATACCTTCTTTGGCCAGCTGTCCTACATTTTTAATAGTATTCTCGACGCCTTTGCTGACGATACCGTCACCGCCATAGAACTGCTGACCTTCTTTATACATGTGGTAGCCTAAAATCCCGGCGTCGATAGCTGTAGCTATTTTAGCGGCGCACGAGGCTTTTGCGCCGTCGCAGATGATACCTGAAGTTATTGCCAGCGAATTGACGATCGTATGCGATACTTCATCGACACCGCCGCCATACAGGTAAGCAATCCCTGCACCGCTGGCACAGCCGGCACTAACGGCACCGCAGTAGGCAGACAGTCTGCCGATACCGGATTTCAAATGGATCGTGATCAGATTGGAAACCAGTAAAGCACGGTAACGCCGCTCGTCGGAAACACCTAACTCTTTAGCATATTCTATTACCGGTATGGAAGCCGTGATCCCCTGATTACCGCTGCCGGAATTAATAACTACCGGCATCTCACAGCCGTTCATCCTGGCATCAGAACCGGCGGCAGCTTTAGCCTTAGCCCTGATTTTCACATCGCTGTCGCCATAAGTCTTTAAAAGCACTTTGCCGATATTAGCGCCATAATCGCCGCGCAGTCCTTCCTCAGAAATATTGACATTGCAGGAGATCTGCTGATCAAGCAGCTCTTTGACATCTTCGATTTTTACAGTATCGGCAAATTCCAGCATCTCCTGTACATTCATGAATTCGCGGTCTGTAAAACCCAGACTATCCTCTACCGCAACATCCTTTTGCAACACATACTTATCATCCTCTTTGATCTCCACAACATTAGTATGGAATTCACAGATGCGGACATAGGCAGAATGACCGCCGCCATAAACGGTGATCATAATATCAAAGATTTTTTTGCTGTCAGAAAAATCAACGCTTATCGGCACCGCTTTTAAAAAGCTGTGGATAGCGTCAACAGCTGCCGCGCTCACTTCCGAAATAACTTTCAGTTCCCTGTCCGCATCCCCGGCTACGATACCAGCAGCTGCCGCCACTTCAATGCCGCGCAGACCGCCTGTATTGGGCACGATAACACTTTTGACATTCTTGATGATATTACCGCTGACCTCGATCTTTACCCGCTCCGGCAGGCAGCCCAAGTGCTTTCTGGCAATAGCGCCGGCATAAGCAATAGCGATCGGCTCAGTACAGCCCATCGCCGGAATCAATTCCTCTTTCAGCACACTGATATAATCCTGATATTTTTGCCTTGTTATCATCTGCTTACCTCTCCGCACTTATAAATTCTTCTTAACCGTTAATCAATAATTTTATTTCCTGTTCCAGCAGCCAAAAAGCCTTGGAAACTACATAGCCATCGGCGATCGCATGATTCATCCTTACAGTTACAGGCATCAGCAATCTGCCGTTTTCATTTTTATATTTGCCCCAGTTAATGATCGGCGGAAAATGCAGATGCCCATCAGGCAATTCTACATGCAGCGCCTCATAGGACAACCAGGAAATATAGGACGCGTCAAAATAATTCAACTTACTGCCATCCAGCCCATATATACGGGTCTGTTTGCCTTTTTCAATATCAGCACAGCAGTTGTTATAAAATTCCTGATAATTTTCACTGAACTCAGTGTAAACTATTGTAAAAGTTTCAGTATCCTCGTGAAAAACATAATGGGCAGGGTTGATCTTGTCAAACACTACCAGCTTGTCTTCCTGATATAAATACCGCATTTTATAATCATCTCTGCTGTTCAGCGCCTTGGTCAGGGCATACAGAAAATTGATATAAAACTTAGTCCCGGTTTGTTGCGAATACACTGCCAAATCGGTCACATCGATTTTGGACGTAATCATAACAGAACATTTACAGTCCATCGTAAAATGTCTGTAAATATCCTTCCGGTAATACTTTTCCATATCCAAAACTTTATAATTCATGATCGTCACCTCTCACACGAAAGCAACCATTTTTAACTGTTTATTATTGATGTCTCAGCTGCCAAAACGTCACAGCGCTTGCCGCAGCAACGTTAAGCGAGTCCACATCATGCGCCATAGGTATCTGCACCACATAATCACATGCATCGATCGTAGCCTGAGCTAAGCCGTAGCCTTCAGTACCAAAAATCAAAGCCAGCCTGGCTTCAGCCATCAGCTTGGGGTCATCAATACTGACGGCCTGCTCACACAAAGCCAGCGCCGCTGTTTTAAACCCAAGTTCTTGCAATGGTGCAATACCATTTTCGATATAAGTCCAGGGTATCTGAAATACCGTTCCCATACTGACACGTACGGCTTTGCGGCATAAAGGATCACAGCAGGACCGCATCACCAGCACGGCATCAACACCTAACGCCGCTGCCGAACGGAATATTCCTCCCACATTGGCCGCATCTGTGATATTGTCCAATACTGCCACCCTGCTGGCCTGGGCGCAGATCTGCTGCACCGGCGGCAGCTGGGGGCGGCGCATAGCACACAAAATACCACGAGTCAGCCTGTAGCCAGTCAAGCCGGCCAGCACCTCCCTGTCACCGGTATAGACTGTAACATCATCATAGCGGTCAAGAATATTTTTGCCCTGACCGGTGAGCTGCTTACGTTCCATCAACAAGGAAACAGGCTCACAGCCAGCCGCCAGTGCCAACTCTATGACCTTGCCGCTTTCAGCGATAAAGATACCCTTTTCCGGTTCCAGCTTATGGCGCAGTTGCTTCTCTGTCAGTTGTGCAAATACTTCCAGTTCAGGAACAGAAATATCAGTTATTTCTATGATATTTGCCATGGTGCCACTCCTTCTAAAAAAGCATCTCTCCCGGTTTATAGCCGTCTGGCAGCTCTTCTTCAACTAAAAAATGAAAATCATCGTCACGCAGCACCGGTAAAAATACAGCATAAGGTATTTCTAAAAATTCAGCTGTATAACTGCTGGCGCCAAACCATTTCCCCTCTTGCGCACCTAAATGCAGATCTCTGGCAAACTTGGTATCATTAGAGCAGTCGTGTACGACTAAATCCCATTTTTCTTTGTCAGCGACCGCCATAAATCGCAGGGTCAGTTCACGGCTCCAGATCGGTGAGATATAGCCATGACGGGCAATATACATTTTTTCGCCCCAATAATTATCGATATTATTGCCATTCAAATGCAGCTCCGCACAATTGATAAAATCCAGACCCGTATCCAAGATAGCCTGCTTTTTTACAAAGAATTTTTCAAAAAACTCAGGCGTCATAGGTGTTTCAATACCGACTTTTTTGATATATTTTTTAGCCAGGCCGATATTTTCAATCACCTTATCGGCGCAGCCGGAGGCTCCCAAATTAAACCTGAGTTCATCCAGACCGGCCTCCCCCAACGCTTTCAGCGTTGTTTCCGTAGCCAAAGTACCATTGGTATAAAGATGCTGATAAATACCTGCTTTGTTAAATTTTTGAATAATATTATAATATTTCTCGATTTCCATAAAAGGTTCTAAATAAACATAGGCAACGCCTGTGGGCTTTTTATGGATCGACAGCAGCAGATCAAGATCCTTCTCATAAAACTTTGTCCCGCCAATGACCCAAATACCCTCGCCTACAGGCTCAATAGCATCAAGTTCACCGTAATTATAGCAAAACTTGCACTGCAAATTACATTTATTTGTTTTTCTGATAGCAGTCAGCCCGCTGCCCAGCAAACAGGACCGGCAGCCAGCGGGGAATTTATCTTCCGGTCCCACAAAAAGCGTTCTCTGCTTCAGTGTTTTCAAACCGGGTATTTGCGCCATCAGCTCTTCATTTCTTTTTATGACTGCGGCCTCGATCTGCGCAAAGGCAGCATAAACAAGCTCCTGCTGTTTAACCAGCAGCTGCTCGCCCTCAGGCAGCTGCGCAAAAAATTCAAACCAGGCCAAAGCATCCTTCTTGGAAATCTTCATATTGTTACTGCTCCTTGTCTACTATCTAAATGACTAATTTAACCTTATTGCTTTCCAATCTGAGCAAATTACACAATCTGGTAATCATTCTATTTTACAATCCTCGTCATCAACACGACCGTTTCCACATGATGCGTCATAGGGAACATATCTACCGGCTGGGCGATCACCGCCTGATAACCGTTTTGTTCCAGATAGGCCAGATCGCGGGCCAGCGAAGCCGGATTGCAGGAAACATACACGATCCGCTGCGGTTTGACCTGCGCAATGGCCGCCAGCACCTTTTCTTCACAGCCGGCCCGTGGCGGATCAAGCAGCACTACTTCCGGACGCACTCCCTGTTCTGCCAGTTCCTGCATTTTGACAGCGGCATCGCCCAAAATAAATTCCGCGTTATCACAGCGGTTATCTTCCGCATTGCGTCTGGCATCTTCAATAGCCGGAGCAATAATTTCAATTCCATAAACTTTTTGCGCGTGCTTAGCCAGATACAAAGAAATCGTACCTGTGCCGCAGTAACAGTCCACAACAGTTTCCGCACCGCTCAATGCAGCAAATTCCACTGCTTTGTTATAAAGTTTTTCGGCCTGCACGCTGTTGACCTGAAAAAACGACTGGGCTGAAATATTGAATTTCAGAGTGCCCAACCTGTCTTTGATCGTCGCTTTACCATATAATAAGCGTGTTTTGTTACCCATGACGATATTGGTCTGTTTTTTGTTGATATTCTGCACCACGCTTTTTAAGCCCGGTACAGCGTCGCGCAGCATTTTTACCAGTTCTTTCCCGTGTGGAAGATCGTAACCGGCGGTGATGATAACGGCCATCACTTCGCCGGTATTGACGCCAACACGTCCCATAATATGACGCACTACGCCTTTGCCTGTTTTTTCATTATAAGCAGGAATTTCATATTGCTGCATCCATTGACGCACAACGGCAACTATATCATTATTACGCTGCTTTTGGATCAGGCAGCTTTCCACGCCCACTACTTTATGCGTAGCAGCAGCATAGCAGCCAATTTCCAGGATGCCATTCTCAAATGCAACCGGGAACTGCATTTTATTGCGATAATGCCACGGATCGTCTTCGCCGATGATCGGCATAACTTTGATTTCCTGCAAATGTCCGATCCGCAAAAGGGTATCACGCACCTGCTGCTCTTTAGCCTGCAATTGCCCAGCATAATTTAAATGCTGCAGCTGGCAGCCGCCGCAGGCTTCATAAACAGGACATAACGGCTCCACCCGGTCAGGTGATGCTTCCAGAACAGACGTTACCTTACCCGATGCATAGTTTCTCTTGACACGTTCCAGTTCTACTTCTACTGTTTCACCAGTTAAAGCGCCATGTGCAAAAATGGTAAAGCCGTCTACCTTACCGACACCTTCACCACTGCTGCCTAAGCCGGTCACTTTCACGTTTATTTTGTCACGCACTAAAAATTTATTATCAACGCTCATAAACTTCTCCTAATGTAAATTTTCAACAAATAAATTATACCACACCAGACGGACCTAAACCACCTTGTTCGTTACCTGTATCCGGCAATACCCTCAAAGCCCTGAGTTTTTTACATACTAAAATAAAATGGCAGAAAAGCGAAAATTTCACCTTCTGCCAAATAAACACTGACTATTTAGTTGCGTTGACCCAGGTCCCACCCGTCACCTTTTCCAGCATTTCCGCGCTGATCGGCAAAGCCGAGTGCGGCGTACCAGCTGCAATAAAAGTAATGTCATATTCTTTCAGACTGTTATCAAGATAAACTTTAGCCTGCTGCCTCAGCGCAAACGGGCACACTCCGCCTGGAGCAAAGCCGGTTACCTGCATGACAGTTTCCGCATCCGCCATTTTTATTTTTTTCGCTTCGATGGCGCGGCCCCATTTTTTAGTATCTATTTTCTTATCACCGCAGGCCACGATCAATACCGGCTCGCCATCGGCTAAAAAGCACAAAGTTTTAGCGATCTGCCCCGGTGTCGTGCCCAAAGCCTGCGCTGCGAGTTCTGCCGTATGGGTCGATCCCGGTAAAATTTTTACTTTCAGCTCCGGATAAGCCTGCAGGCTTTCCTGTACTCTTTTTAGACTTGCTGCATATGCTTCTGCGTGCTCTTCCATTTCCATCATTTATCCCTCACATTTCTTTTGCACTTCTGCCACAACTAACAGCTTTATTTTTACATTTTCTGTGCTATAATATATCCATACATGAAGTCATTCAGGCATCTGTTGTCATTTTAACACAGACACGCCTCTCTGACAAATCAAAGTACCTGTTAAAGGAGGGTTATCAGTGGATATTATTACTAAAGATACCGGCATCATTGATGCTGTTCAACAACATCCTGAAATTTTGGAAGTATTTGCCAAATATGGTTTGGGCTGTGTAGGCTGCATGGCAGCTCATTACGAAACTATCGGACAGGGCGCAGGCGCTCACGGCATTGATGTTGAAGCACTTATTGCTGATATCAACAAAGCTGTTGCTGAGGCCAAGTAAGTTTTTAAGCAAACAGGCTGACGTTTAAACGTCAGCCTGTTTTTTATTACCACTTATATAATGATCTTAATAGCTCTATTTCAGCTTTGTATCCGTGCAGTTCATTCGGAGTTTCCAGATAGAAAGGCAAATCTTTGAGCCGAGGATGATTGGTAACAGCACTGAGTGCTTCCAGACCAATATTTCCCTGGCCTATTTTGGCATGCCTGTCTTTGTGGCTGCCCAGTCCGTTCAAGCTGTCATTGATATGGATCGCCAGCAGCCGTTCCAGCCCGATAATGTTATCAAACTCTGCCAGTACCTTATCCAGTTCGCCGACTATATCATAACCGCCGTCAAAGACATGGCAGGTATCCAGGCACACGCCCAGCTTTTCCTGCAGTTCCACCTTATCGATGATCGCACGCAATTCAGTAAAATTACGTCCTACTTCACTGCCCTTGCCGGACATGGTTTCCAAAAGCACTGTTGTCTGCTGCTGTGGCTGCAAAATCTCGTTTAAGATTTCAGCGATCATCTCTATCCCCTGCTCTGCCCCCTGCTGCACATGACTGCCGGGATGAAAATTATATCTTGTCCCGGGCAGCAATTCTAAAAGCTGCAGGTCTTCATTCATCACCATACGGGCAAATTCACGCACCTTAGGGTCAGCTGAACAGGGATTGAGCGTATAGGGGGCATGCGCCAGCAGCGGCGCAAAAGCATGTTCTTCCAATAGCTGCAACAGGGCTTCAATATCCGCCGGATCAATGGCTTTAGCCTTACTGCCACGGGGATTACGTGTAAAAAACTGAAAAGTATTGGCACCGATAGCCAGCGCTTCCTTGCCCATATGTAAATAGCCTTTAGCCGATGATAAATGACAACCAATATTAAGCATAAATCCTCCTTGATTTACAAAGCTTTTTAAAATACGTTATAATTATAGCATATCAAGCCACAGGAAAGGAATATTGACTGATGCAAGCATTAAGAGAACGCCTGCTGAGCCTGCAGGACAAAAAATACCAAAAATTCCACAGTGACCTGTGCCCCGGCACCACTAACATCATTGGCATACGTATACCCGTACTGCGGCAGCTGGCGTCAGAAATCGTCCGTCAGGGAGAATATCCAGACTATTTACAGCAAGCTTTGCAGAAACCATTCCACTACAGCGAGGAAGCAACTTTATGTGGTATGGTTTTAGGCTTGCTGAAAATTGATTTTACAAAACTGTTGGAATATCTCAAGCTTTTTGTCCCCCGCATCGACAACTGGGCTGTCTGCGACGTTACCTGCAGCAGTTTGAAAGCCTTCAGAAAAAACCAGCAGCAGGGACGCAGGTTTCTGCAGCACTATCTGGCTTCACATAATGAATATGAACTGCGTTTCGCTGTCGTAATGCTGATGAATTATTACAACGACGACGCATATATCGATGATACCCTGAAGGAACTGAACGCTGTACGGCACGAAGGTTATTATGTAAAAATGGCTGTAGCCTGGGCATTATCGCTGTGCTTTATCAAACAGCGTGATAAAACTATGACACTGTTGCAAAATAATGCGCTCGACGACTTTACTTATAACAAAGCCCTGCAGAAATGCCGCGAATCCTTCCGCGTCAGTGACGAGGATAAAGCGCTGCTGCAAAGTATGAAGCGTAAATAAATAATACAACTCCCGTCCTCTAAAGGACGGGAGTTGTATTATTTTACCATGCTCAACAACATCATTGCTGCCAGAATGGCCATTGGCACCAAAATAGCCAGCTGGCCGATCTCATTAGAATAATTGAAGAAAAAGAATACAGACAGGCCAAAGGCCAGAAAGGTATTAACTGCCAGAACCAGCGCCGCCATGCGTTTACCGCGTACATTATCCAAAGAAAATACCATCGCCCGTACTGCCGAAAGCTTTCCCTTTAAACAGGCCCGGCTGAAAAAACCGTATAATACAACGCCAATCGTACATTCCACTAAAAAATTATTAGCAAAAATAATCCCAAACAAAATATTATACGAAACAAAACCAAAAAAATCAGTAAACAGCGGAATTATTACTGCTGCAGGAATGGCGGAAAGCAAGGCCAAAATAAAATACCACAAGTAGTTTTTGGCACTGTCCAGCAACAAAATATTCTCATCACGCTTGCACAGCAGTGCGCCCCAAACCTTATAAGGGATGTAAGCCATTGCAAAATTACCGATCATGCCACCCAAACTGGCAAAAGTCAGCGTACCGCCAACAGCATCGCCAAAAAGATTACCTAAGGCCGAAGCAATGGCTCCTAAATTACCAAACAGCAGGCCAAATATCAAAGGCAGGGCATTGACCGGCCTTAATTCCGTTATTGACGGTATAATAACAAAACCCTTGAATGCCAGTGCCGTAACGGCAAATAATGCTGTCATCAGGGCTGTAACTGTCAGTTTTTCAGTTTTATTTCTCTGTGAAAATCCTTCACCCATCGTCTCGCCTACTTTTGCACCAGTTTTACCAATACTTCCACACATTTGAGCAGGGAAGGCACTGGTAAATATTCAAACCTTCCGTGAAAATTATGCCCGCCGGTAAAGATGTTCGGACAGGGCAATCCCATTTCCGAAAGCCGTGCACCGTCAGTACCACCGCGTACCGGCGTCAGCTGCGGCTCTACACCTGTCGCATGCATGGCATTTTCAGCCCTTTCAATGATTTCATATACAGGCATGATATATTCTTTCATATTGCAATAGACGTCTTCTAACTGACAAACAACGCTGCCAACACCATATTCCGCATTCATGTAATCCGTCATTTTCAAAAGCAGTGCTTTACGCGCTTCCAGCTTCTGCCTGTTATGATCGCGCAAAATCATTTCCAGCTCAACTTTATCAGTACCGCCGCTGACCCGCAGACTGTGATAAAACCCTTCATACATTTCAGTGTATTCGGGCCGCTCGCCGGCCGGCAGCAACATCTGCCATTTTGCAGCCATCGTTACAGCATTACGCATTTTATTTTTAGCCGAACCCGGATGTACTGAAACACCATAAAAAGTTATCGTCGCATTGCAGGCATTAAAGGTTTCGTAATTCAATTCGCCGATTGCACCGCCATCAACCGTATAGGCAAAATCAGCGCCAAATGACTGCAGCGGAAAATGCTCCGTGCCGCGGCCAACTTCTTCATCAGGTGTAAAGGCCAGACGTACTTTGCCATGCCTGATTTCCGGATGCCGCAATAAATACTCACAAGCCGAAACAATGGCACAGATGCCAGCCTTATCATCTGCTCCCAGCAGCGTCGTACCGTCAGAAGTAATGATTTCCTGCCCCACATAATTTTTCAGCTCAGGAAAATCCTGCGGGCTTAATATGATGCCAGGGCTGAGCATAATGTCACCGCCGTCGTAAGCAGGCTGCACCTGCATTTTGACATTGGCCCCCGAAGCTTCATTACTGGTATCCATATGCGCGATCAGCCCGATCACAGGCCGTTCTTCTTCACTGTTAGACGGCAGTGTTGCCAGTACATAGCCATATTCGGTAAGCTCCACTTCCTGCAGCCCCAGCGCTGTCAGCTCCTGGTGCAAAAGATGTGCCATGACCAGTTGCTTTGCTGTACTTGGAAAGGTTTTCGATTTATCATCGGAAGCTGTATCCAAGCTGACATAGCTCCGAAACCGTTCAATAATTTTCTCTTGGCTAAGTTCAATCATTTTCTATACTCCTAAGACCTGCCATGCAAATAATCTAATAATTGCCGCGCAATCCTGCCGTTACGTCCAGTGTGGCTCATTTCCCATTTCACGGCCGCAGCACGCAGCTCTTCCTGGGGTATAGCCAGACCTTCATCTGCGGCTTTATTTTCCAGCAAGCGAAAATACTGTTCCTGATCCATAGAATCAAAAAATAATTTGATTCCGAACCGGTCAGCCAGAGAAATTTTTTCGTTAATACTGTCACGGCTGTGCAGCTCGCTCATATTCTGATCCTGCCATACTTCCTTGATGATATTGCGGCGATTTGAGGTCGCGTAAAACAAGACATTATCCGGCTTTACTTCCAGTCCACCGTCTAAAATAGATTTCAAGGCTTTATATTCCACTTCAAATTCTTCAAAAGAAAGATCGTCCAGAACAACAATAAATTTTTTGCCCCAACGGCCCAATTCCTGCATCACCTTTGGCAGTTGGGCAAAATCATGCCTTTTGACCTCGACCATGCGCAGCCCCTGTTCAAAAAAGGCATTGCCCAGTGCTTTGATCGACGAAGATTTACCTGTACCGCGGTCACCGAACAACAGGACGTTATTAGCAGGCTTGCCCTTCAGAAAAGCTTCCGTATTACGAAGCAGCTCTTCCTTCTGATGCTCATAACCATACAGCTTGTCAAAAGTCATATCAGAATAGTTTTTAGTCCCGGTCAGGCATTCCAGCTCGCCGTTCCAGGCAAAAGCGCCGTTATCAAGCATTGCACCGTAACCATAGTCATTATAATATCCGCATAAGGTTTCTACAGCCAGCCGTCCGTTAGCATCCCCTTCCGCATGCAGAAAAATTTTCTCCAGTTTACTGCGTCCGGGCAATGGCCTGAACAATGTCGGCGTATAATTTCCCAGCAGCGGATGATTCTTATAGCGGGCAAAAACATCGTCAATGAACTCGCGCAGAATGACAATGTCATGTGCAGCCGCTCTCGCCAGGCCTTCACCAATTTTTCCGCCATTCTTTTCAGCAACAGTCGAAAAAACATTCTGCTCATGCACTAGCGCCGACAGCAAATATTCCAGCGGAATAATACCGGTCAGGCCTTTTTCTTCGGCGGCTACCAACAGCAGTCCTTCCAATTCAGGCGCAAAAAATTCTTTAGGCCTGCGCAGCGCATTCACAATTGGATCAGCCAGCAAAGCTCTGTAGATTACCAGGTTACTTAAATTAGCGCAACAATTCATTTCATTCATCTCCGTCTGTCAAAGATTTTAGAAGGGTCTGAATACTTTTTTTATAAACGGGGTGTATTTTCTCCGCTGCGATTTCTGCCAGCGGCTGCAGTACAAAAAGCCTGTTCTGCATATCCGGATGCGGTAAAGTCAGCTTATCACTGTGATAAATCAGGTCATCATATAAAAGCAGGTCCAGGTCGATATTTCTTTCGCCCCAATGCCGCAGCCGCACCCTTCCCATTTCCAGTTCGGTATCCAACAGCAGCTTCAGCAAAGCTTCCGGAGGCAAACTTGTTTCCACACAGGCAGCCGCATTAATAAATTCCGGCTGATCCGTCACCCCATAAGGCTCGGTTTGGAAAAAGCTTGAAACAGCCCTGATTTGCAGCCCTTTTGCCTGCAGCAGTTTTACAGCCTGCCCAAGGTTAGCGGCTTTATCACCTAAATTGCTGCCTAAAGCTATATACGCGACGGACATAAGATCGCCTCCAGCATCCTGATCGCCCGCAGATTTTCTTTGACATCATGCACACGCACCATTTGCGCTCCCGCATAAACAGCCTGACAGCTTGTAGCGATCGTACCTTCCAGACGCTCTTCTGCCGGGACTCCGCCCAGCACGCTGCCGATAGTACTTTTCCGCGACGCAGCCAAAAGCACAGGGTAGCCTAAGCCTGTCAGCGATTTTAAGCCTTGCATCAACTGCAGATTTTGCTGAACATTTTTAGCAAAGCCGATGCCTGGATCAAAAATAATTTTCTCTTTCTTTACTCCGCGTTCTTCCAGAAGCTTTGCCTGCCGCACTAAATAAGCTGCGACCTCTGTCACCACATTTTTATATTCACAGTTTTGCTGCATATTTTTAGGTGTCCCACGCATATGCATCAAAATGATCGGTGCCTGGCTACGGACGACCAAATCCAGCATCGCCGCATCGCCTTCCATGGCGGTAACATCATTGATAATATCTGCTCCTGCTCCCAATGCCGTCTCGGCTGTCGAAGCACGATAAGTATCAATAGAGATCACACAATCCGGATAACGCTCTTTCAATGCTTTGATAACAGGCACGACACGCTGCTGTTCCTCGTCAGCGGATACGGCATCACTGCCGGGGCGGGTAGATTCACCGCCAATATCCAAAACAGCGGCCCCCTGCTCAAGCATCCTAGCGGCCCGTTCCAATACCTGCTCTATCTGCGGTACACGCGAACCGGCATAAAAAGAATCCGGAGTAATATTTAAAATTCCCATCACTAACATTTTATCATAAAGAAGTGTTCTGCCGTCAGCTAAAATAGTTTGCAGCGGCTGCGGCTTTAAAATATTTTCCAATTCAGTTTTGATATCCGCCATGCCAAAATAAGACATCTGAGCCAATTTCTCCAGCAGTCTGGCATAATGCTTCTGCGTGCCCAGCAGTATTGCATCCACACGCTCTTCGGCACAAACCACACAGCCGGCAGGAATAGCGCAATCGCCGCCGCAGGCCAGCATCTCCTGTTTTATAATATTGGCGGCAGGTGTACGGATATTTAAAAGTTTTAATGGTACGATCTCACTTTTATGCAGAAAAATCGCCTCACTGGCAGGGTGGACACCCAATTGACTGAACTCATCTGCCAGTGTTTGCGTTTCCAGCTTTAAAATCATACTTCCACGTCCTTCCAACCCTTTTCGACACAGGCAAAAGCGTTATGATTATGGATACTTTCGATGCTTTCCACAGTTGCCTGATACCAGGTGATACGTTGATCAGCCTCCAGCCGCAGCGCTATCTCGCGCACGGCGTCTTCGACAAAACGCGGATTATCATAAGCCTGTTCAGTTACAAACTTTTCATCAGGACGTTTTAAAAGTCCGTAAACAGGTGCACTGGCACCGGCATCAGCAATAGCTGCCAGTTCTTCCAGCCAGACCATTTCTCCCGCTTCGATCTCCAGCCTGGCCAAAGCTCTTTGATTATGTGCTCCATAATCACTGATCTCTTTAGAACAGGGACACAAGGTTTGGATAGGTATCTCAGCAGAAATACGCAGGGAAAAATGCTCCTCCTTTTCAGCCGTATAAACACAATCGATATCCATCGGAGCCCGCTGCCCACTGACAGGCGCTGTTTTATAAATAAAATATGGAAATTTTAACTGCAGAAAGGCTTTTTCAGCCTGTAGACGTTCCTTCAAATGGTCAAGTATATTCTCTAAAGAGCCCAGTGTCACCGGTCCTAATGTCTGCAGACACTCTACAAAACGACTCATATGCGTTCCGCGCAGATCATGCGGAAGATCGACCGCAAGGCTTACGGCAGCAACAGTATGCTGCGTACCTTTTTCTTTATCTTTTAACGCTATGGGCCAGCGCAGATTTTTGATACCGACATGCTTCAACGGAATATTACGACGGTCTAATTCACTCTGTACGTCTTTCATTATAAATCACCCCGGTAAATACAGCCGCTGGTTTTAGTTTCCCAAACCTCAACTTCATACAGTTTATAGTTAGGTCCCTGAAGCAGTTTTTCCAAACGCTGCCATACCCAAACGGCAATATTTTCTGCTGAAGGCTGTTGCAAAATATCGTTAAGGCAGGCATGATCCAACTGGCTCAAAACCTCTTCCTTCACAATATTTTTGAGACGGATAAAATCAATTACCATACCTTCCTTATCCGGCGTTCCTTCTACTTTTACGACTAATTTATAAGTATGTCCATGCAGTTTTTCACACTTACCATTATATTCCGGCAAATAATGTGCCGCATCAAATTCAAACTCCTTTAAAACAAACATTGTTACCCTCCGCAAAATTATACTTTTAAACCTGCAAAATCATCCTGCTGCCGCAAGGCTTCATAAGCGACGATAGCGGCGGAATTAGATAAATTCAGCGATCTTGCTTCGGCAATCATCGGTATGCGCACGCAGCAATCCTCATATTCCAAACGCAGCTTTTCCGGTAATCCTGCCGTTTCCTTACCAAAAATCAGTAAACTGTCTTTTTCATAATGTACATCAGTATAACGCTTATGTGCTTTTGTCGTCAGCAAAAATTTAGCGTTATCCTTATATTTTTCCAGTACTTCATAAACGCTGTCATAATAGTGCACATCTACCAGATTCCAATAATCTAGCCCTGCACGTTTCAAATATTTATCTTCGACTGAAAATCCCAATGGCCGTACTAAATGCAAATGGCAGCCCGTTGCTGCGCATAAACGGGCAATATTGCCCGTATTGCCGGGAATTTCCGGTTCTACTAAAACGATATGCATAAACTGTTCACCTCTTCAAATTTTAAAAAACGCAAAATGCACAGTCGTCTGACTGTGCACCCGCGCTATTTATTTTTCTTCAGCAATTCGTCAACAAGCTCACGCATTTTGTGCTGATCTTCTGACTGATTTCCTTCCTGTTTAACTTTGTCATCTTTTTTGTCATGCTCATTTTTATTCTTTTCATTTTTAGTTTCTGCTGCTTCTACGGCCAGCATTCTCTGCCAGACACCCATGATTTTTTCACTGTAATTGGGGCTCATGGCCCAGGTACCATTCAATTTATACCAGGTATCACACAAGCCTCGTTCCAATCTGATTGCATGGGCTAGATCATAACGCGGATCAACGATCTTAGTAGAAGGATGCTTCTGCGTTGTATAAGCCAGCAAATGCTGGATATGGGCACGTACACCGATCTCAGGAGTTTTAAAATGCGCGCCTTTCACACCGCCTCCGGTAGTACCCAGTCCGCAGAAATTATTCTGCTCCGGCTTCACATCACCGCCAAAACGGAAAAAGCCTGTCTCTACCAGAGCCTGAGCAAAAGCTAGATCCTGCCGCACACCTTCGCGCCCGGCCTCTTGCCAGTATAGATCAACGATTTCTTCTGCGCTGCAGGTCAATCGCAAATCCTGGTTATTTTGTTTCAGTAATGCCACAGCCTGGGCTTTAGTAGCAACGGCTTCGCCAAAAATACCCAGCTCCTTATACCCTATAGGCAGCACAGGATTCGACTCTTTAGGCAAAGCGCCTTGCCCTGTGGAAAGGCTGCCTGTTTTGTCGTTATTTTTATTGATTACCGGCGCATCATTTTTTTGCTGCTTAGTTTTATTTTTTGCTGAGGATTTCTTTTTCTCTTCTTTTTCTTTCTGTTTCGCCGCCTTTTTAGCCTCTTTAGCCGTCAGCTGCGATGTTGCCGCAACAGGCCGTACTTGTACTCTTGCTTGATTGGGCGTGGTCATACGCCGCGAGTCTGACGGCGTGTTCTGCACCAATACCTGTTTCTGGCTGCGGGGCTGCGGCACAGACGATACAACTGCCTGCGTTCCACTCATTTTATTTTCTTTCTTCTTTGCTTCTGCCTGCAGCGGTATCACCGCCGCACAGCAAACTGCTAAAGAAATAGCTATTAACTGTTGTTTGCTTAAATTCACGTCACTTCTCCCACTTGTTAGATATTGATAGTTAAATTTTACCCCATTTCTACTGGTACTGTAAAGTTTTATTAAACTTCTTCACAAAAAATACGCATCTCCTATGTTATAATATAAATGGAAAATGTTTAAAGGAGTTGATAATTTATGCCTACTACTTTTAAGTTTATCAATCACGCCTGCTTCACTCTGACTCACGAAAACCATACCATTATTTTTGATCCTTATCTCGAGGGCAGTACCCAGGATATCAATGATCTTAAAGTTGAATATATTTTCGTTTCCCATGGTCATTTTGACCATCTCGGCAGTGCAATAGAACTTGCCAAAAACTGTGATGCAACAATTATTTCTACTGCAGAAGTCTGCGGAGTAGCCAGTGAAGCCGGAGCTAAAGCACATGCAATGCATTTGGGCGGCACACATGAATTTCCCTTCGGTAAAGTTCGCCTTACTTTAGCATTCCACGGCAGCGGCGTTCCCGGAGGACATGCCTGCGGCTTTATCGTTGATTTCTATGGTACAAAACTTTATTTTGCAGGTGATACAGCTTTGTTCGGCGATATGCAGCTGCTGCAGAGGCTGGATGCATTTGATTATGCGGTCCTGCCTATTGGCGATAATTTTACTATGGGACCTAAAGACGCGGCTATCGCCGCCGAATTCCTGCAGGCCGGCTATGTAATTCCAATACATTATAACACCTGGCCTTTAATCGCGCAGGATCCGGTTAAATTTAAAGAAGATGTCGAAGCGCATACAAAATCCAAAGTTTTAATCGTAGAGCCAGGCGCAAGTATTGAATTAAAATAACTTGAATATATAAAAAGAACATTGCCGATCGGCAATGTTCTTTTTATATATTCATTCTAAATACACCGCTGCAAAATATGGTTCCAACACATCCTCACGGCGCTGTAAAGTAAAGTTATCACCAATAGTAACTTCACCTCCAGCAGCAATAATCCCTTTGATACTGCAATTGGCGCCGATCCTTAAATTATTCTTTACTATCAGCAAGGTTTGTTCCATCCGCACACCATCACCAATAACAAGACTATCGCCGACAACCATAGTCAGACGACCAAGTAGATGCAGTTTATTTTCTATAGTGATATTCTTCTCAGAAATCAAAAAAGCATCTCCTTTTAATGACTCGACTATACAGGGCAGCCTCGCGCCATATAAATCCTTATTATAGTAAATCCCCTTACCGAAGCCAAGCTGCTGATATTCAGCATCGGTTAAGAAGCTATAACGTCCCCATTTTTTATAATCGCTTACATCCAACCCATCCAAAATACGGCCTGCTTCAGCAACACAGATCACATCTTCCGGCCTGTTACACATGCCTTTTACCTTTTTGCCGGCAGTTAAAGTATTTTTATAAAAATCCTGCTCACGTCCCAGCGGGGGCTGCAGGCAAACCTCAGCCAGTTTTTGCTGCATGGTATCGGTCCCGGCAGTAACGGTCAGTTTCCGGCCAGGCAGGTTTTCATCTTTTTCTAAAACCACTTCTGTATGCATAATCTTCTGACCAGGGTATAATATCTGTTCCGGCAAGCTAAAGCTTTCTGTCAGATTCCCGCTCTGCTCTTGCTGCAAGGCACATCTCATAACATCACCGGCGGCAGCCTGAAGTTGACGGCGTAAAATAATCTGATATTCAGAATCTATTTCTTCGCGCAGCAAATAATACAAAGCCTGAACAGCACCAGTCAAAACAACACAGGCCAATAATATAACAATACTTACACTGCCTCTGCTGCATGTACCTGCTTTCATACTGTAACGACTCCATTTCCCAAAAGTAAAACTTTACTGCGAGTTATACTTCTTCCACTTTTCATATCCTGCAGCTTGATGGTCAGCAGTAATTCTTTATCATTCAGACGTTCAGCCTGAAATGCCTCTACTTTTACCGATGCTAAAGATAAAACATTGACCCCTTTTAAAGAATTACTTTTAGTTTCACGATACAGGATATTACCGCTCAGATAAAAAGTTATCTGGCGGCTGCCGAAAACATCCTGACAGATTATTCTGCTGCTGCCTTTATAACCAGTATTACTGATCGTTACTGTCGCCGCATGCAGGAACAATTCTCTTTCCGGCAGTGAAAAACTATAGCTTGCTGCACGCTGCAGCATAATGTCAGCCTGTATTCGCTGCCACCCCTGCATGAGCTGCCGCAAACTACCTGCAAAAAGCAAACTTACTATCATGACTAATATTAAGGCCAAATTTAATTCCACTAATAAAAATCCCCGGTTACGGCATTGCATAGCGCACCTTGTTCACAAGTACCTTTTTACTCTTATACTCCATGACGGAAATTATTTGCTGCCTGATCTGCAGACTGCCGTTAATTTCTTTGCGGTCGATCACTAATCCCTGTTCTGCCGCTAAGGTATCAGCCTTTTCCGTATCAGATGCTTCTGCCAGTTCCAGCGCCACTTCTAACCTGTTATATTTCTGCATCGTGATGACGCAGGCCTGATAACCCGCCAGCAAAGAGCAGCAGGTAATACTAACCAGCAGCAAAACCAATAGCACCTCTATCAACATAAAGCCACGCCTATTTACTGTCACTGATAACGATCCTTCCAGTTACAGGCTGTACCTCAAACTTTTTTACCAGCTGTGGCTCACGCCTGTTTTTGATTAAGACTGAAAAATAAGCCTGCGGCGCTCCTTCATCGGAAAAACGTATTATAGACGTACTGGGACTGTAAAAATACAGTTTTCCCTGTCCTATTTCCTGCAAGCTTACTTTTTTTATCAGTTCACCATCACGATATACATAATAGCATTGCTGATTTAAATCAAGCATCAGCTTGTTCTGCAGGCTGTTGCCCCAAAGAGAAGCCTGCTGCAAAGCAGTTACTTCAGCCGACAGTCTTTGACAAAAACCTTCCATCTCTAAACGACTGTCAACTTTGACGATGCCTTCTGCACAAGGAAGCAGTAAAGCAGTTACAAGACTATAAATGCTGATATAGACCAGCAGTTCTATAAGCGTAAAACCATACTTACTGCGATTGCTTGCTGCCATTGGAAGTGATCGTTGTGCCATCGGCATCGGTACCAGTTAAGGTATAACTTAATCCACCTTCTGTAGTAGTATACGTAAAAGGCTTATTCACCGCATCGGTAAATCCCTTGTTTTTAGCAATATACTCGTCTACTAATTTAGATAATTCAGTTGGGCAAGTCCCATTCTCCATTTTATACAGCTGAATTGCGCTGTCTACGGTCAATAAATCATTGTGCAGTTTAGCATTTTTAGCCCGCTTATTAGCCGAGTCAATAGAAGGCAGCAACATTCCCGCCAATATTCCCAACATTGCCGTTACAGCTACCAGTTCAATCAAAGTAAAGCCTTTTCTGTCACACATCTTCCTGTAAAAATCCATTCTAACACTTCCATCATTCATATTCAGGTATTTCTGTCAAAAATTTCAGCAAAGGCGATGCTACTATAAAAATCATTGCACCGATTATTGCAGCAATAATAATTAAAAGTACCGGTTCCAATAAAACTTTGATATTTTTTAAATTTGCAGTAAAATCCTGTTCCAGCAGTAAAGCCGCTTCCTTGAGCATTGCTGCTAAAGTACCGGAGCTTTCTCCTACGATCAAAAATTCTATTGTCAGCGCACTTAAAAGCGGAGAAGCTGTCGCTGCTGCTTTGGTAATATCACTGCCACGAACAATAGCATCGGCAAAAAGCATAGCTTTTTTGATTAATACTTTATCAGCAGTTCCGGCAGCTGCAGTTTTAATGGCTACTGGCAACGAAATACCACTGTAAAGAAGCAGGGACAGAATTTTACAGAAACGTATTTCTAAAAATATCTGACGATAACCTGCAATAAAAGGCAGACAGCAGATTTTTTCCATTAAATACGACCTTTTCCACCTCAAATAATAAACAGTAAATACAGCGAAAGAACCTGCTGCCAGCCAATACTTAACAGCAAACCCACGCAGTATCAGCATTAACTGTAATGGTAAAGTAGGTATAAGACCAAACGACTCGTATAAATCTGCAAATAATGGCAACAGTTTGAACATGAATAAACAGCATGCAGTTATAGATAATGTCAATACTAAACATGGATATAAGCAGATATTTTTCAAAAATCTGGCTGTTTCTGTTTTCTGTCCATAATAAGCTGCCAATTCTGCCAGCATCTCCTGTAAAATCCCACCTTGCTCACCTGCTTCGATTACTGACACAACAACGGGTTCAAAAATATGCCCCTGCTTTTTCATCGCTGCCGATAACGCTTTACCGGACTGTAATTCACTTATCAATAAAACGCAACTCTCTGTTAAAGAAACCGGACAGCGCGTCTTTAACAATTCCAAAGCTCTGCATAGTGGTATACCGCTGCCCAGCATTGCTGCAAGCTGCTGAAAAAAACGGCCGCGTTCTTTGTCTTGGACTTTGCCACTGTTAAACCAGCGACTAACTTTATCAACGAAACTTTGTACTTCTTCTATACCAGTAATATAATCATAATTATCTCGTAAAAATGCCGCTACCTCTTGCTTACTGTCCGCCAAATAACTTCCCTGATAAAGTTTGCCTGCCCTGCTGCGGGCGCGCCAGCGGTATAACTGCATTTTTTCACCCCCATTATTACCACTATTCTTTTTCACTGCAGCAAAACCCCTCTCATTTTAATGATATTTGTGAACAAAAAGTGAACTCATGCAAATAAAAAGACGCTTTTCCGAAGAAAAACGTCTTTTAGCTTTTTAAATATTATATTTTTTGCCAATTCAGATATTTTACCTATCTTACTTTTTCCAACAGCTCCAGATATTTTCCCTTTACCAAATCAGGCTCAAAGACATACAGTAAATGCTTAAGCTGTTCCCTACTTGTACGTGGCTGCTGTGCGGCCCAATAGCCTACGGTCAGCTGCACCAGCCGGCGTACCCTGATCCTGTTTTTTTCGCTTTTTGCTGCAGCCAGACCAAGCTCCAGCCATTCTCCATAAACAGTCATTTCTTCCTGCATTGTCTGTCTTGCCACCGCAGTTATTAAATCTCTTTGGGTCCGCAATACCAAACTGCCTATCTGTTCCCGCTGCTGCTGACTGCGTCTGCTGGAAACAGCCTGATCAAGCAATACCAGCATAAAATTCTGCCACGGAGCATATATTTTAAAAGCATTGGCAAAGCCATCCCAGCCTGCATACATTTGAAAATGTAAAGCAATATTCATCAGCGTGCTGCGCGTTAAAGCAAAATCCTTTTCACGCACCAGAAACACAAACAACCCGTCCATCAGCTGCCTTGTTTCATCTTCCCATTTTCTGCGGGCGATCTGTGCAATCAGCTGTGTCCACTCTCGCACGAAATACTGTAATTCGTTTGCTGTTAACGATTTATTATTAGTCAATAATAAGCTCATCCAACGCAGCATTGGTAAGGCATTGACATACCGCCTGTCAGCAGCCGTGAAAAATAACGTCAGCAGAAATTCTACCATTTTTGACCCGGCATAAACTGTACTTTCTGCACTATAACGCACGACAGCTTTAGATACGAGAGCCGCAAATCTTGCTTCATCACGCATTCTGGCCGCCATCACAGCCATGTCCTGCAACATTTGCAGCAGTTCCCGTTCCAGATCGGCATCCGTTTCCGTCAGCTCATTGCTCACAACAACTACTATATTGGCACACTGCATAGTTACCTCCGGCAAGCCATCCTTCATAGCCAGACAGCCAAGCATGCCTAATTTACGTATGCCTTCTGCACGCAGATGCGGATTAGTCACTAAAACAGGCTGAAAAACAGTCACTATTTCCTTTGCCAATATCTCATGCTTAGCCCGCATAAAATAGATACAGGAATTTTTTAATTTTTCCAGACAGGCTTCACAGGCAATCCCCTGTTCTGCAAGCATCTTAAAGCGCCGCACGATCCGTTCAATCGTCAACGACATCTGTTCTTTGACGCTTTGCGACATAACAGCTTCAGCCTGCATATCTAACGCATCCAAAAGACAGCCGAGTAAATCCTGAGCCAGAGAACTTTTCTCCTCCGGTGACAGATCTTTTTTCTGTGTCTGCTTTTCCAGCCTGGTTACATTATCTAAAAGATTTTTTAGCGTAGGACCATGAACTATCCTGGTTGATTCTTCAGCCATCTCTACCTCTATCCTTTATTAAATGTTGATCGTACCTTCGTAAACAATACCGCTTACAGTATCTACAGTTACTTCCATACCATCCTGCAGCAGCTCAAGTGCTTTTTCAGCCCCTACAACTACCGGGATACCGCAATTAATTGCTACAATAGCCACGGAAGAAGTCAGTCCGCCTTCTTCAGCAATAATAGCCGCTGCTTTTGACGCATAAACAGCCGCTTCATCAGGCAATACTCCAACTACTAAAATATCACCGGGTTTAAACTTCTCTTTAAAATCTGCCAGCGTAATGGCTTTGCAGACTTTCCCTGTAACAGAATGTTTACCGATACCAACACCGCTTACCAATTTATTTCCCACATTAACCACCTTAATCAAATTCGTTGAACCAGGTTTACCAACAGGAACGCCGGCAGTAATGACAACCGAATCTCCGTCTTTGATATAACCATATTCACGGGCACATTGTAATGATAGCTCAATCATTTCGTCAGTATTATCACTGGAAGGCCCTAAAAGCGGCCTTACGCCCCAGTAAAACTGCATCGCTCTTACCCGTGCAGGTATTCTTGAAACGCCTACGACATAACATTTAGGTCTGTATTTGGCAATCATTCGCGCAGTAAAACCTGATTCAGTCACTGTAACGATCGCATCCGCGTCCAGCTCCTGGGCAATCTGTACCGTAGCATGGCTGATTGCGTCTGTAGAATGTATTTTATCGCTGATACCTTTACCTTTGAAAATAGCAGCGTAATCTAAAGCTTCTTCTGTGCGCAGAGCTATCTTTGACATCGTCTGGACAGCTTCCAACGGATACGCACCGGAAGCTGTTTCACCACTCAGCATGATAACATCGGTACCGTCAAAAATAGCGTTAGCAATATCACTGGCTTCCGCACGGGTAGCGCGATAACTGCTGACCATACTTTCCAGCATCTGCGTAGCGGTGATCACAGGTTTACCCGCCTTATTGCAGCGCCTGATAATCTCTTTTTGTACCAAAGGCACATATTCAGCAGGAATCTCTACACCTAAATCACCACGGGCAACCATCACGCCATCAGAAACTTCGATAATTTCATCAATATGTGTGAAGCCTGCCTGATTCTCAATTTTAGAAATGATCCCCATACTCGAGCCGGCTGCTTCTAAAACCTTTCTGATTGCAATAACGTCCTCTGCCTTCTGAACAAAAGATGCCGCAATATAATCCATCTCGTGCTCAATTGCAAAGGTAATATCTTTTATATCCTGCTCCGATAAGAACGGAAGCTTCAATTCGACGCCAGGGCATGCTACTCGCTTGCGTGAGCCTAACTGCCCGCCGTGCACAACTTTCGTATAAATTTCAGTCCCATCAATTTTTTCTACCTCTAAAGAAAGCAGGCCATCAGCCAATAAAATAGCGTCGCCCGGTTTTAATTCATCCGGCAACCCTGCATAATTAACAGAAGCGATCTGTTCGTTACCGACTCGTTCCTTTGTCGTCAGGCAAAAAGACTCGCCCTCCTGCAAAGTAATTTTATCATGTTCAAAAATACCCAGGCGCATCTCAGGCCCCCGGGTATCGGCGATCATGGCGATCGGTTTATTGACTTGTCCGGCTGCCTTCCGTACCATGCTCAATCTGTGAGCATGGTCAGAATGGCTTCCATGTGAAAAATTAAAACGGGCCATATCCATTCCCGCTTTCAGCATTGCTGCCAAAAGCGGTATATTATCCGTACTGGGACCAACGGTGCAAATGATTTTTGTTTTCTTCATTGCCCGGCCTCCTTAGAATTACAACTGGAACTTGTTTTCGCAAATAACCTCATACGCATCTTCAGCTTCGGAAAGCGGCACACTGATCTCATACACGCCCCCATGCTTGGAATTCGTCGTTTTAGTCTGCGTCAAAAAACCGTTTGCGGCTAATACCTCTTTAATTTTTGCAGCCGCTTCAGCAGTCTGCGCAATGTATACTACCTTCCACACAGGTTTTTCCTCCAAGTTTAAAGCTTAAGCCTCTTTTACAGCTTTGATCTTAGCGATCAGCTTGGGCAGAATTTCACGGGCATCGCCTACTATACCATATTGAGCGACCTTAAAAATAGGCGCATTCGCATCTTTATTAACAGCGATAACCACATCTGAGGACGACATACCGGCCAGATGCTGAATAGCACCGGAAATACCAAACGCAAAATAAATTTTAGGCGTTACAGTTTTACCTGACTGTCCAACCTGATGTGCATGGTCTACCCAGCCTTCATCAACAACTGCGCGAGAGCCGCCGACACTTCCATGTTCAAATAAAGCAGCCAGTTCTTCCAGCATTTTAAAATTATCACAGCTGCCTAAACCACGTCCGCCAGAGCAGATGATCTCCGCATCTTCGATTTTGATAGCACCGCTGGCCCCTAACGCTTCTTTACGAACCAATTCTATTTTAGAAGTTACCGCATTTTTTACAGTATAATTTACAACTTCACCGCTTCTGGCAGGATCAGCCTGTTTGGCCTTAAAAACCTTCGGACGTACAGTACCCATCTGCGGACGGTGTTCATCGCAGATAATAGTAGCCAAAATATTGCCGCCCAAAGCTGGACGGGTCCATTCCACCAGATCTCCGTTAATATCCAGTGCCGTACAGTCTGCACAAAGACCTGTACCCAAGCGCGCAGCGATACGGGGAGCAAGATCGCGGCCATCGACGGTAGCTCCGCATAAAACAGCATTTGGCTTATAGGCTTCAACTAATTCGCAAAAAGCATTGGTATACATATCAGTATTATATTCTGCATATTCCGGACCGCTGACAACATAAACAACATCAGCACCGGCAGCAAATAATTTCTGTGGCAAAGCGCCGGCTTCTTTACAGATCAAAACCGCGCAGCAGCGTTGACCGGCTTTAGCTGCCAATTCAGCACCTACGCCAAGCAATTCATAAACAACGCCTACCGGCTCTCCATCTTCCAGTTCAACATTGACCCACAAATCCCGGCCTTCCTTGTTCTTTACCTCACGGACAACCTCTTCACGTTCGATTGCCTCAACCGGACATTCGCCGATGCAGGCACCGCAGGCGATACAGGTATCCTGATCTATATTTGCTTTGCCGTCAACCATGCTGAGCGCGCCAACAGGGCATACTGCTACACAGGATTCACAGCCGATACATTTTTCTCTGTCTACACAAATTGCCATCTTCATTCACCTCAATGAGTAATAATTTTTGCTTGTACCAATTTTTCGATCAGCATATCAACTGCTTTATCTGTATCTTCTTCGTTAATAATTTCGCTTTCAATATGCGGTACGGATGGAGTGAAGATTTTCAAAACTTTAGTCGGCGAACCGGATAACCCTATTACTTTTGGATCAATCCCCAACTCAGCAGCACCCATTACCGGGATTTCTGCCTTTCTTGCTTTCATTTTACCTTTGATACTGGCAAAACGCGGTTCTTTTTCAGATTTAGTAACAGTAACTACAGCCGGCATAGTAACAGCTAAAGTCTGACTGCTGCTTTCATTCTCCCTGTCAACAAGCAGTCTGCCATCTGCTCCCAGCGCTACTTTCAGCGCACCTGTAACCTGAGGTATACCAAGATGCTCGGCCATTTCAGGACCAACCTGTGCAGTGTCACCGTCAATTGCCTGTTTACCGCATAAAACCAGATCGCATTCCCCTACCTTGCGTACAGCTGCCGCCAAAGCGACGCTGGTCGCCAGTGTATCAGAACCAGCCAGAGCCCGATCGCTGACTAAAACAGCATCGTCAGCACCCATAGCAATAGCCTCTTTTAAAATGTCCGTTGCCTGCGGCGGTCCCATCGAAACAACAGTGACTTTCGCGCCGCTGGCGTCTTTAAGTGTCAAAGCAGTTTCCAAGGCCTGACGGTCAAACGGATTCATAATATTTTCAACACCATCGCGGATAAGTGTGTTGGTTTCAGGATTAATTCTGACCTCCGCCGTATCAGGAACTTGTTTGATGCATACTACGATATTCATGTGAGCCCTCCTCTATATTTATGCCAAAGGTTTCAACTACATATTTATTATTGTAACATTCTTTACTTGGATGTGGCAAGCAAAACCCTGTTTTTCAACAAGGTTTCACTCCTTTAAATACCAATCTTCTCCCAACAAATCATCTAAAGCCCTATAGACGGCTGCCTCTTTAGCATCCACCCAAAAACAGCGCTCTACTTTGATCATTTTTCCTGAATCTACTAAATGCAGATAGACAGGTGTCTCGCCCTTGAAACTTTCAAAAATCTGTTTCAGGCCCTTTTGGATGATGCCATTCTCATCTTTTTTCCTGATCTTTATATGCAAATCAGGCGGCACCTCCTGAAGCGGTTTGATCCTTAATGCCTGTATCTTGCGTTCACGCTCATCAATGCTGAGCTTACCCTCAACACTGATAGCATTTTCCAGATAAAGCAGTCTGGCTGCCTCTCGGTAAACTTTTGGAAAAACTACTATTTCCATCTTCCCATTAAAATCTTCCAGCGTCAAAATTGCCATACTGTCTCCCTGCCGCGTATTTCTTATCTTACAATCCGAAATGATCCCGGCAACACTGAAATATTTACCGTCAAGAACTTCACCGGCTTCTGCCATTTTCCGCAGCGGCGTGAAATAATACAAAGAACCAACATAGGCATCTAAAGGATTACCAGTCACGTAAAAACCAATTAGTTCTTTCTCATATTGCAAAATAGTACGCTTAGGAATTTCCTCTAATTCAGGTATTTTTAATTCATTGATATCAGCAAAGCCTTCATCACCAAATAAACCAATTTGTCCGCTCTGGTAATCTTTTTGGTAATTACTGCCCAAATCCATTGCCTGTTCTACGACAGCTAACAACTCTGACCGTTTATGACCAAAAGAATCCATTGCGCCGCATTTGATCAGATTTTCAAGCATCCGCTTATTCACAGCTCTATTATCCACGCGTTTGCAAAAATCCAGCAGCGATGTAAACGGACCATCTTTACGCGCCTGTAAAATACTGCTGATTGCGTTTTCACCCACATTTTTCACACCGGCTAAACCAAAACGGATTACCCTGTCTTTATTTACCGAAAAGCTGCGGCCACTTTCATTAACATCCGGCGGTAAAATTTTCAACCCCATGCCACGGCACACACTGATATACCAGCTCAATTTTTCACTATCGCTGATGACACTGGTCAAAAACGCAGCCATAAATTCTGCCGGCCAGTGCGCTTTTAGATAAGCAGTCTGATAAGCCACCAACGCATAAGCAGCCGAATGTGATTTATTAAAGCCATATCCGGCAAAATGCTGCAGAAGCGCAAATATCTCGCTGCTCAATTGAGTACTGATACCATGTTTCTGTTTAGCGCCTTCAATAAAGGCTTCACGCATCGAGTCCAGTTCTTTGGCCTTTTTCTTACCCATTGCCCGGCGCAAAATATCCGCCTGGCCAAGACTGAAACCTGCCAAAACAGAGGTGATCTGCATAACCTGTTCCTGGTAAAGAATAACTCCAAAAGTGTCTTTTAAGACAGGTTCCAACAATGGATGCAACATCTCTGCAGTCTTGTCACCATGACGTCCGGCAATAAAATCTTCGACCATGCCTGTCCCCAAAGGCCCTGGACGATACAACGCTACCAAAGGAATAAGATCTTCAAAACTTTCTGGCCCCAAATCCATGACCAGCTTAGTCATGCCGCCGGATTCAAGCTGAAATACACCCTGAGTATCACCTTTCCGCAGCATACTGCAGGTTGCATCGTCATCAAGGGGAATCCTGTCAATATCAATTTTATTACCAGTAGTTTCATAAATAAACTTTATTGCATCACCGATCACAGTAAGAGTACGCAGCCCCAAAAGATCCATCTTTAAAAGGCCCAAACTCTCAATTTTATCTTTATCATATTCCGTTGTAATAAAATTTTCAGTTGAAAGCTGCAGAGGCACATACTTTTTCAAATCATCAGGAGCAATTACAACGCCCGCAGCATGAGTACCTGAATTACGCGGCATTCCTTCCACGCTTTGCGCAAGATCGATAAGACGTTTAATATTAGCGTCGCTCTCATATAATGCCCTCAGTTCATTACTGGCCTCCAGCGCTCTTTCCAACGTGATGCCCAGATCACGGGGAATAAGTTTTGCTACATTATCCACCATGCTGTAAGGCATTTCCAAAGCTCTGCCAACATCACGCACAGCTGCACGTGCCTGTAAAGTGCCAAAGGTTATGATCTGCGCAACCTTATCCTGTCCATAGCGGTTAATAATATAATCCAGAACCTGCTGCCTTTTTTCATAGCAGAAGTCCGTATCTATATCAGGCATACTTACACGTTCAGGATTCAGAAAACGTTCAAACAGCAAATCATATTTCAGGGGATCAATATTAGTGATCCCTAACAGATAAGCAACGATACTGCCTGCCGCACTGCCGCGGCCAGGTCCGACAGGTATATCATTTCTGCGGCTGTAACTTATAAAATCCCAGACAATCAGGAAATAACAGTCATAGCCCATTTTGTTGATAATGCCTAATTCATACTCCAGTCTCTCCCAAACCTGCTGAGTCGGCTCAGGATAACGTTCCGGCATTCCCTCTAAACACAGCTTACGTAAATAGGCTTCTGCCGACAATCCCTCTGGAATAGGGAATTCCGGTAACAGTAAATGGCCAAAGCTCAATTCCACGTTACATCGCTCTGCTATTTTGGCTGTATTTTCCAAAGCTTCAGGGCAATCGCTGAATTTTTCAAGCATTTCAGCTTCACTTTTTAAATAAAATTGATCATTAGGAAATTTCATTCGTTTTGGATCATCTACAGTACTGGTCGTCTGAATACACAACAAGACATCCTGTGCATCAGCATTTTCGCGCTTCACATAATGCGAATCATTAGTAGCCACTAAACCCAGCTCATATTTTTTTGCCAGACGTTTCAGTTCAGCATTGACCGTATGTTCTTCTTCCAGATCGTGGTCCTGAATTTCCAGAAAAAAATTATCTTTCCCAAAAATATCCAGATACTCCTTTAGACTGCGTTCTGCTCCTTCTAAATTTCCCCGCAGTATTTGTGCCGGAATCTCACCGGCAATACACGCACTCATACAGATGATACCTTTACTGTATTGTCTGAGAATATCTTTATCAATTCTCGGTTTATAATAAAAACCTTCTAAATGCCCAAGTGAAACAAGCTTCATCAGATTGTGATAGCCTTCATCATTCTCTGCCAGTAAAATCAAATGATACATTCCATCACGATTATTTTTTTCAAATCGCGATCCATTGGTTAAATATACCTCACAGCCAATAACAGGTTTTATCCCCTGCTTCATAGCCTCCTGATAAAAGTCTACGACACCATACATTACGCCATGATCTGTTATTGCCAGATTTTTCATTCCCAGTTCTTTGGCATAAGCAATCAAATCACTTATTTTGGCAGCACCATCAAGCAGGCTATATTGCGTATGGACATGTAAATGTGTAAAAGCTCCGCTCACGACAGCCCTCCTTCCGAAAAAACATATGATTTTTCTCCTAAATTTATATTATCTATTATACCACAACAGCTATATGCAGACACCAGTAAAGGCTTCTATTATATCAAGCAAAAGCATCACCTGCCTTTATCGGCAAAGTGATGCTGAAGTTCAAATTTTTCTTTCTTTATTTTTATATAAGCTCCATAATACTCCGGGTACCAAAAACAACAGATTAACAACCAGACTGGGAAACAATGCATTTGCTGATTCAGGAAAAACAAACGGCCACAGACATGCTACTAATATCCCAGATACCATCGCCGCAAATCCTGCTGTTGGCGGTACCAACCCTTTAAAGAAAACAATAAATGTCAATGGCAAGAATATCCCCGCCCCCCTTAACGCCATCGAAAGATAATTCCAGTGCAGTACCAGCGAATCAAGATAATGAAAAACGAAGGCCACCGCGCCAACCGTAACTGCCAAAACTGAAAAACGACTGATCCATAGTAATTTTTTAACATCACGCATACCGAATAAATCATTAAAAATATCTCTGGAAATCATTGTTCCTATTCCCAGCGCCAAGCCGGAAATAGAACCAAGCGAAGACAGCAGCAGCGCTGCAATCCCTATCCCGCCCAACCATTCAGGTAAATATGAACAAAGATAAAAAGGCAGGGCATCAATAGCGCTGATTTCCGGATGCATCGCATGCATATACATTCCTATCATAACTGACGGCAAGCCAACAGGAATAACGATCAAAGCCGCTGTAACACACCCAGCAGCTGCTGTTTGACTATCCTCCGCCGAAAACAGAGCCTGCACATAGGTCTGTGTAGAAATAACCCCGATCACCATAGAAAATAAACTAAACAGACTATCTTCCAGGCCCTTACCAAAGAGGCTAAGCCATGGAAAAGCAGGAAAGCTTTCACGAATCCCCGCTAATCCTCCCAGATCGTTATAAGAAAGGATCCCGCCTACAAAAACTGTTGCAAAAATCAATAAAATTTTAAAAATACCAGCCATACCCGAACTGCTGATACCGCCAAATAAAACCAAAGCAGCAACAATAGCTATTATTATTGCCGCTGCCGTCAGCACACTTACCTGAAAAAGACCTATTATCAGATGAATAGAGGTAAGCATACTGGCAACAATGCTGAAAAATATACCGGCGCTGGCCGATAAACTGGCTATTGGCCCGGCCTTCTTGCCAAAATTAACAACCAGAAACTCAGAAATAGTCATTAAACCACTATTTCGCAGTGGCCTTGCATAAAAAAGCCCCATAATAATAAATCCTATACCTGATCCTAAAGTAAACCACCAGGCAGTAAGACCTAACTGAAAACCAAGCTGTGCAGTTCCTATAGTAGCAGCACCGCCAACGATCGTTCCTATGATACTGCCGGCAACCATGCCGATACCGGCACTGCGCCCACCTAATGCATAATCCTCAGCAGACTTCACTTTACGTCCGGCATAGATCCCCGGCGCAATCGTCAAAACCAGCGTTATAACTAAACTCACAAGCTGTATTGTTGTTAACTGCATATTTTCCACACCCTTGTTAAAATATCACTTGCATATACGAATTATATTATTTTATAAAGTTTAATTCGCTGTCAAATATTTAAATCCTGCCGTAAAACCGTCAATTCATCATACTATTCTGATATGGAAACTATACCTTTATCAGCCGCTGCCGGATTCTTTTTACCGGCAAACGACAAGCCAGACTTTTAATGTCTCATATAACGCATTTTTAAATACCTCTAGCCGAAGCTCTGAATACAGTAACGACAGCCCAGGCTCCAGTCCCCCAACAGCCTGCTTCCTGCTTATAGTTTTCTTTGCCATAGCCGCAGGCTTAGAGTATAATAGATAAATCAGTAAATAAACTTTTACAAGGAGTCGCTTATGCCGGAACGCAATCAAATAATCGATGACCTGCGCGGTATCTGCATGCTTGGAGTCATCGGGATCCACGTCGGTTCTTTTGTCTTAGAATCACCACAGCCAAACAGCTTCTTATACATGCTGCTGGAAATACTTTCACGCTATAGCGTACCAGCTTTCTTTTTTATCTCAGGTTATGGTTTATTTTGCCAGTACCGACCTGAAAGCCATGTAGCATACCTGCCTTTTTTAAAAAAACGACTGCAAAGTGTTGGTATTCCTTATGTAGTCTGGTCACTGCTTTATCTGCTTTATTTTTCTGCTGTGATGCCCGGCTGTATCAGCTGGCAGCCAGGGAATATTGCTTTTCTGCTTTTTTATGGCCTGTCCTGTTACCACTTATATTTTATGGTCATACTGCTGTGGTTTTATTTTACCTTCCCCTTATGGCACAAATTATTTGCCTTCTTCCAGCGCGGCGGTCTTAAACTTGGCTTTGCACTGCTGTTCTTTCTGCAAATCACCTTCAACTACTGGACCTGCCATCCCAATATCAACAGCACTGAATTGCCGTTGCTTTTACAAAATTTATTTAACTATCGTTTAAACTACCTGCCCCTGCACTATTTATTTATTTTTATGCTGGGTGGCTTAGCCGCAATCTATTATAATAAATTTATAAAATTTATTACCAGCCATTTCACAGCAGTCAATATTTTCTACATTTTTACACTCTTTTTTATCGGCGGCAGTTATTACTATTATTATTTTTATTATAATTACAGCCTTATCATCCTGGTAAACACCTTTCAGCAACTAAGCCTGCAGGGATTTCTTTATACAATAGCTTCTCTGCTCTTTTTCTGTGCTGTCTTTAGCAAAACAAACCTTAATAACCCTTGCAGACAATTCATTCACCTTTTATCGGTAAATTCACTTATTGTTTATCTTATTCATCCCTTCTGGATGGATATTATCAACAGGCTCTGCCATGCCGGCGGTATCGTTATGACCAGCAAACGAATCCTGGCCATATATTTTCTTCTGGTAGCACTGTCAGTATTCTCAAGTATTCTCCTTACTAAACTTGGAAGTAAATTTCCACATCTGGCCTTACTTTTAACTGGTAAACGGCCTAAACCCAACACTTTTTAAATTTAAGCATCTTGACTGGTCAGGGTGCTTTTTCATATTAGTGTTGCGCTAAGTTCACAAACAATTTACAAAAATCTGATTTTTTTGTATAATTGTTCTTACTATAATTATTATTTTATCTTATGTTGCTGACGCAATATGAAAGGACTCTTATACTATGGAACGCGAAAATTTTTCATCCCGACTTGGCTTTATTCTTATTTCTGCCGGCTTTGCCATCGGTCTTGGTAATGTATGGCGTTTTCCCTTTATTACCGGTATGTATGGCGGCGCTTCTTTTGTGCTTATCTATCTGTTTTTTCTGCTTATTCTTGGCCTGCCTATCATGGTAGCAGAATTTTCAGTAGGACGTGCCAGTTGCCGCAGCGCTGCTCTTTCTTTTGATGTTTTGGAGCCCAAAGGTACAAAATGGCACCTTTACAAATACGGAGCT
Organism: uncultured Phascolarctobacterium sp.; assembly: GCF_958349595.1. Classification (NCBI taxonomy): domain Bacteria; kingdom Bacillati; phylum Bacillota; class Negativicutes; order Acidaminococcales; family Acidaminococcaceae; genus Phascolarctobacterium; species uncultured Phascolarctobacterium sp. The sequence goes on from NZ_CATWDQ010000005.1 coordinate 105,404, forward strand.
ATTGCTGGCAACTATATCCTGATGATGTTTTACACAACAGTCGCAGGCTGGATGCTGTATTATTTTTATAAAATGGCTGTTGGCTCTTTTGCAGGTCTTGACGCCAAAGGCGTAGGAGCCCTTTTTGGCGGACTGCTCGGTGATCCGCTCACCATGACGTTTAATATGGTTCTGACAGTAATAATCTGCTTTGGCGTATGCCTTTTGGGCTTACAAGCAGGTGTCGAAAAAATCACCAAAACAATGATGCTGTGCCTGCTTATGCTTATGCTTGCGTTAGCAGCAAACTCCATGTTTTTGCCTGGGGCTGAAGCCGGTCTCAAATATTACCTCTATCCGGATTTCAGCAAAGCTTTCGATAAAGGCATTTCCGAAGTTATTTTTGCAGCTATGGGTCAGGCTTTTTTCACCCTCAGCCTTGGTATTGGCGCCCTGGCGATCTTCGGCAGCTACATTGCCAAAGAACGTTCACTGACAGGCGAAGCTGTTTTTATCACTATTTTAGATACAGCTGTCGCTCTTATTTCCGGTTTGATCATTTTTCCGGCCTGCTTCAGTTTTGGCGTCAAGCCAGACAGTGGACCGAATCTTCTTTTCGTAACTCTCCCCAACGTCTTTAATGCAATGCCTTGGGGGCAGTTCTGGGGAGCATTATTTTTTCTCTTTATGATCTTTGCTTCTTATTCTACCGTTATTGCAGTCTTCGAAAACATCACTGCCTGTATTCGTGATCTTACGGGATGGAGCCGCAGCAAAACAATTTATATCAATATTGTATTGATAATTCTGCTTTCCATGCCCTGCGTGCTTGGTTTCAATGTCTTGAGCCACATTCAGCCGTTAGGTCCCGGAAGTTGTATTCTTGACTTGGAGGACTTTTTTATCAGCAACAATCTGCTGCCGCTTGGCAGTCTCGTCTATCTGCTCTTTTGTACGCAGCGTTACGGCTGGGGTTGGAACAACTTTATCAAAGAAGCCGACACTGGCAACGGTTTAAAGTTCCCCAAATGGATGCGCTTTTATGTTACCTATATTTTACCGCTGATCGTTCTTGTAATCTTTATCAACGGTTATGCCGCATTATTTAAGTAGTAACTAATGCAACCTCAACCTCCCTGACAAATGCTGTCAGGGAGGTTTTTATTAGCAAAATATATATCTCAAATTGTTAGTGTAATAATACTGTTTTTTTATAAAAACACACAAAGCCCCCTGTGCGTAGCACAGGGGGCTCATTTACTGCATCAAACACCAAATTTTTTATTTTTTAAGAATAACCACATCGGACCAGCCAGGAAGATAGAAGTGTAAGCACCGCTGGCAAATCCTACCATCATAGCAAAAGAGAAATTATGGATAGTCTCGCCGCCAAAAAGGAAGATCGATATTATAGCAAACAATGATGTTGCTACAGTATAGATAGTTCTTGTCATACACTGCCAAATACTGTTATCGACCATATCGCCCAAACTTTCACTGCGGCGATGTATTTTAAGATTCTCACGAATACGGTCAAAAATAACGATCGTACCATTAACTGAATAACCTACTACGGTCAGCAGAGCAGCTACAAATGAAGAATCCATTTCCATATGGAACAACGAGAAATAACTCAACACTACCAAAACATCGATAATAAGCGCAATAATTGCCGCTATTGCAAATTTAAACTCAAACCGGAAAGTAATATAAGCGATCATCAAAATCCAGGAAAGGAAGATTGCTATAGCCGCCTGCTGTACCAGTTCTGAACCGATTGTAGCGCCGACCTGCTCAACACGCTGGATCTGATAGCTGCCAAGCTTACTCTGCAAATCACTCATCGTAGCCCGTAATTCAGCATCTCCTACAACACCAGTACGGATCAAAACACTGTTGGCTTCAGTTTTGCCATCACTGTTTTCCAGCTGGATGATGCTGTTGCCCATATCATGTTCTTTCAGTACATCACGGACCTGAGCTACACTGACCGGGTTTTCAAAAGTCAGGTCAACAATACTGCCGCCGGTAAAATCGATACCAAGATTAAAACCACGGGTAATAATAGATCCCAAACCGATCAACAAAAAAATAATGGTGATAGAAAAGAAAATTTTATAATTCTTTACAATCGAAAACATTATTTATTCACCTCCTTCGGAGCAGAAACGCCAAAGAAGGCGGGGTTTTTGGTGAAATTGCTGGCAATCAGAAAGCGCAGCAGGAATTTTGTAATGGCAATAGCCGAGAACATACTCAGAACAACACCGATAGCCAATGTTACGGCAAAACCTTTAATGGGACCTGTACCCAGATAAAACAAAATGACAGCAGCCATTAAAGTAGTTACGTTAGAGTCGAAAATAGTTATGAACGCACGGTTAAAACCGGCATCCATTGCTGAACGCAATGTCTTGCCATTACGAATCTCTTCTTTAAAACGTTCAAAAATCAAAACATTAGCATCTACTGCCATGCCAATAGACAGGATAATACCAGCTATACCAGGCAAAGTCAGCGTAGCATTCAGGTATCGCATCACTAAAAGCAGCATCATCACATAAAGCAATAATGCAATGCAGGCGACCACACCGGACAAACGGTAAAAAAGAATCATAAATACAAAAACGCCAATAACGCCAATCCCAAAAGCCTTGATACTTTTTTCTTTAGAATCCTGACCTAACGTCGGTCCCACAGTACGGTTTTCCATAACCTCAATTTTTACAGGCAACGAACCGCTGCGCAGCAAAATAGCCAGATGTTCGGCTTCTTCCATCGTTCTCGATCCTGAAATCTGAGCCCTGCCGCCCGTAATTGCTTCCTGAACAACAGGATTGGTAAGCACTTCACCATCTAATACAATAGCAATAGGTTTACCTATGTTGCGGGCAGTAAGATCGGCAAATTTTTTACCGCCTTCATCACTGAATTCCAGTCCGACAACAGATTGATTGCCCTGAGAAATCTGCGCTTTAGCATCTTTCAGATCTTTACCTGTCAGAACAGTTTTCCCACTGACGTCTTTAAACTCCAAAAGTGCTGTGCGTCCCAGCATCGCAATCGCTTTATCTGGATCTTTAACACCCGGAAGCTCAACAATAATGCGGTCTTTCCCCTGACGCTGGATGACCGGTTCAGTCAACCCCAGCTCATTAACGCGGCGCTCGATGATTTTTACCGAACGATTAACCGCATCGTCATCCACCTTTAACTCAGGCGTGTCAACAGCCTGCAGCACAACATGTGTACCGCCCTGCAAATCGAGACCCTGTTTAATGGAATTTGACAAAGGCGAAATATAAACACAGAAACCCCCGATTATCGCCAAAGAGATAATCAGGAATTTGCCTAATTCATTCCATCTCAAAATTAGCTGCCCCCTTTAGTAAGTTCATCAAAACTTTTATAAACAAGTTACCCGCAATGAGCAACGTTTGTTTCTGTAACTAAATACTGCACTGATTTATCATAGCTGTCGACCGGTATTTCCTGGCATAACAGGACATCATATGTCACACCCATCAGCACAGCTTTGTTGACCTGTGCCAAGAAGCGGTCATAATAACCTGCGCCCATACCTATACGATTGCCATTTTTAGCAAAACCAACCCCAGGTACTAATGCCAAAGCGATTTGCTGCGGATCTATCACACTGTCCGTACCGGAAACACTGCGGATCCCGTAACGATCAAGTAATAAATGCTCAAAGCCGTCAAAACGTACGGCACATATCTCTGTTTCGGAAATTATCCGCGGCACGCACACAGTTTTATCTGCGAGCAGAGCCTGTTCTAAAACGCTGTCGATATTCGGTTCATTGCCAAAGGCCAGATAACCAAAAATAACATCAGCCTGATGATATTGCGGAGAGCTCAAGATATGTTTACATATTTTGCTGCTCCAGCTGGCTACCTGATCCCTAGAAAGCTTATTGCGCAAAGATTTTAACTCCTTGCGCAATTGTTGTTTCTTCATTATTTTTCTGCCATTTCCTGCTTAACGGGGTCTTGAAAAGCACTGATAGCGGAACGTGCAAAATCAACTTCCACATCTTCAGCCAGCTTCAAGGTAACCTTTTTTTCACTGATAGCAGTAATCACACCGAACATACCGCCGACAGTTACTACTTTATCGCCTTTTTTCAAAGAATCAAGCATTCTCTGCCGTTTTTGCTGTTCCTGTTTCTGCGGACGATACAGCATAAAATAAAAGATACCGCCCATTAAGATAAACGGCCAGATCGCATTGATCATCGCCATAGTATCTCCACCTTGCATGGGAACACCTCCTTCATAATTCTCCCCTATCTGGGGTTATATTCGCCATAAAAAGTAAAAATCCTGTTTTACCCCTGATAATTTTCTAAAAATCTTTCGCGCAGTTCCGGAAATGTATCATTGGCAATAGCTTCTCGAATCTGACGTGTAAATTCAAGCAGGAAATGCAGATTGTGGATCGTAAGCAGTCTTAAAGCAAACAGCTCTTCTGCTTTAAACAAATGCCTGATATAGGCCCGCGAAAAATTACGGCAGGTATAACAGCTGCAGCGCTCGTCAATAGGACGAAAATCCTCTGCATATATTGCATTTCTCACAACCAGTCTGCCCTCAGGTATCATTGCTGTGCCGTTGCGCGCTACTCTGGTCGGAAACACACAATCAAACATGTCCACACCCAGATTTACAGCTTCTACTATGCAGTCAGGCGTTCCAACTCCCATCAGATAGCGGGCTTTATTCTTGGGCATATACTCAGTCGTCTGACTTAAAATTTCATACATCAGCGGCTTGGGCTCCCCTACACTCAACCCGCCGATGCCATAACCTGCAAAATCCATTTCGGTCAGCTGTTCAGCACTCATTTTACGCAGTTCAGGATACATTCCGCCCTGAACGATGCCAAACATCGACTGATCTTCACGCGTATGCGTATCCAGACAGCGCTTAGCCCAGCGGGTAGTCCTCAGCGTCGACTGTTTTGCATAATCAAAATCAGCAGGATATGGTATACATTCATCAAACGCCATTGCAATATCAGCGCCCAATGCTTCTTGTACTTCCGTAGCTATCTCCGGCGAGAGGAATTTTTTGGAGCCGTCAATATGCGACCTGAAAGTTACACCTTCCTCTTTAATTTTCCGCATGGCGCCTAAACTGAAAACCTGAAACCCACCGCTGTCTGTCAGCATACCACGGTTATAGCGCATAAAATTATGCAGTCCGCCGGCTTTCCTGACCAACTCGTGCCCCGGACGTAAAAACAGATGGTAAGTATTGGACAGAATAACCTGACTGCCCATTGCATATAATTCTTCCGGTGACAATGTTTTTACTGTAGCCTGTGTTCCTACAGGCATAAACATCGGCGTGTCAAAGGTCCCGTGCGGCGTATGCAATTTTCCTAAACGTGCGCCGCTCCGGCTGCACTCTTTTATCAATTCATATGTAACTGCGTGCATAAGTTCTCCTAAAATTATTTATTCAGATCAGTAATGAACATAGCGTCGCCGAAAGAAAAGAAACGGTAACGTTCACGTACAGCTTCATCATAAGTAGCCAGCATGATTTCCCGCGTTGACAAAGCCGATACCAGCATCAAAAGCGTGCTCTGCGGCAAATGGAAATTAGTAACCAGAGCATCTACCAGACGAAAGCGATACCCCGGATAAATAAAGATATTCGTCCAGTTGCCGCCAGCTTTAATCAGGCCGCTTTCACCTGCTGCTTCTAAAGTGCGGACCGCCGTCGTTCCCACAGCAACGATGCGGCGACCTTCTGCTTTAGCCTTATTGATAGCAGCAGCAGCTTCTGGCGAAACAGAATAAAACTCTCTGTGCATGACATGATCTTTGATATCTTCGACACTGACAGGGCGAAAAGTCCCAAGACCGACATGTAAGGTGACAAAAACCTCTTCACAGCCCATATCCCTGATCTTTTGCAAAAGTTCTTTGGTAAAATGCAGACCGGCAGTTGGCGCTGCAGCACTGCCATTCTCCCGTGAATAAACGGTCTGATAACGTTCCTTATCTTCCAGAGGCGCAGTAATATACGGCGGCAGCGGCGTTTCGCCCAAACGGTCTAAAATTTCCTCAAACACACCAGTATAGCAAAAACGCGCTACCCTGCCCCCAAAATCCGTATCAGCAATAATCTCACAGGCTAATTCTTCACTGAACTTTATTTTAGCGCCGACCCTCAATTTACGTCCTGGTTTAACTAAAACTTCCCAATCAGTACTGTTCAAACGAGTCAGTAAAAATACCTCGACCCGTGCTCCTGTATCCTTCTCGCCATGCAAACGTGCCGGAATTACGCGGGTATCATTAAAGACCAGTAAATCATCAGGCCGCAGATATGCACATAAATCATAAAAATGCCTGTGCTCTGTAATTCCCGTATTTTTATCGACAACCAGCAGTCTTGAGTGATCGCGCGGTTCCAGCGGATGCTGTGCGATTAATTCCTGCGGCAGTTCATAAGTAAAATCTTTTACCTGCATCATAATCTCCGGTTTCAGTAAAATTTTTCAACTCTGGTATTTGTATAATAATGAGTCAAAATTTCTTTATAATAGTCCCTGCTCCGCGGTGGAGCACTATTAGCCATACCACGCGCTCCCCATTGTGAAAGGCCCAGTCCGGATCCCTGCCCGCGGCCTTTAAAAGTTATCATCTCACCTTTTTCGCCACTGACAAAATGCAGATCCTTTAAAATATCTTTAAAGCTGACGCCTCGCTCACTTACTTTTATCGGGACTTCCTTTCTCCCAATTTCGATGCCATAGGGATTTTCAATCGGTATCTCGATCGAATTTGGAACCGGACGGCTGACCTGTACCTCAAAAAAAGTACTGTTAAGGCCCAGCAATTCCTGTACCTGCGTTCCTGTCAAAAGAACTGTTCCATCACTGCCGCTGAACAGCATTTCCTGTGCACGTCCACTGGCAGTGCGGTCATTACCAAACATCTTACTGCCGCCTTCCAGTGGTGATAAACGTATGCTTTCAAGCTTCCCGACCGCATGTCCATGAGTCGCCAGCCGTCGTTCGATCTCGCTGGCCGGCAATGCTTTCTCCCAGTTATACATAGGCGCATCCCAGTCATAATCCTTTACGCTGCGCAGGTACGGCACATAGCGTCCCCAAACATCGCTGCTGTTCTCAGTCTGACCGCCGCCGCTTTGATGATAGACAGCCTCAATTGGCCGGCCATTATAGGTAACTATCATTCCCGCAGTAGCATCAACCAGTTTATTGATAGCTGGTTTCTCAGCCGCCAGTCCATAATAGTCCTGACCTTCTTCACTGGCCTTTAAGTCATAACCTAAACGGCTGCGATTTCCCAGCCTGTTATAAGCCAGTGATCTTGACGCGACAACCTGAGCTTTGATAGCTTCGTCAGGGAAAATCACAGGTATCTCTTCGCCTGCGACACTATATAAATACTGCTCTAAAGGCAGTATATTTACCACATCTAAAGTCTTACCGTCAGCTGCAATACGTATTTCAAAACTGCCTCGATAGGCTTTTTTATTCACTTCAATGGGCTTACTATCTTCTTTAACTGTAAAAAGTAAGCTTTTAGCACCAAACTTCTGGGCTCCCAAATTAACAGTACCGCCCTCAGCATTGACAAAATAGCGGTCAGGCTTCAAAACACTTACTTCACCTGTAGCTGGCACACTTACCATCAGTTCATCCTCACAGCTAATCTCAGCTGCAAACTGACTATGCACAACAGCAACGGCAATATCCGGCACCGCAGCCATTACTATACCACAGTTCAGGCACAACAGCAATGTGACAAGCAGCAGCATTTTTTTCATGAGGATGCTCCCTTCTTAAAAAAATCAACCTGATTTAACCTTAGGTTTCTTCTCATAACGGTCACGTTCACTAAATACGCAGCCACAGTACGGCTGGCGGTACAGTTCAAGCTCCAAGCTAATATCTACACCACGCTGATAGCCTGCGCGAAAATCTTCATAGTAAAAGGAAATATCAAATTCCTTTGCAGCTTCCTCTGCCATTTGTATGATCAGTTCATGCTTCTGATACGGACTGACCAATAAAGTAGTCGAGAACGCATCATAACCGTTTTCTTTGGCATAGCTGGCCACATAACGCATTCTCACTCTGTAACAGTAGGCACAGCGTATTGTCGGTTCAGCCAGCATCCCCTGCACACAATCCTCTAAAGGATAACTTTTATCTACGATCAGCTTATAACGCTTTTTCTCACATAACTCACGTAAAGCATTTAACCGCCGTTTGAATTCTTTATAAGGATGGATATTAGGATTAAAATACAAAACATCAAAAGCCTTACCGTCAGCCAGCAGCTTTTCTGCAGGATAGCATGCGCATGGGCCGCAGCAGGCATGTAATAATAACTTCATAACCTCATCCCTTTTCCGGAAACGGAACACCCAGATACCGATACGTTTCACGTGTGGCGATCCGTCCACGTGGAGTACGCTGCAGCAATCCCAACTGCATCAGATATGGCTCGATCACATCCTCGATCGTATCTGTTTCTTCACTTACTGCCGCCGCAATAGTCTCGATACCAACAGGTCCGCCGCCGAAAGTTTTAACGATCGTTTGCAAAATGCGGCGATCATTGCGGTCCAAGCCATAACGGTCAACCTCTAAACGTGCCAAAGCTTCATCCGCCATTTGTCCCGTAATCACCGCGGCACCTGACACCTGCGCAAAATCGCGCACACGTTTCAGTAAGCGGTTCGCTACACGCGGCGTACCACGACTGCGGCGCGCAATCTCCTCTGCCCCGTCTGCTGCAATCTCTACACCTAAAATCTCGGCAGCGCGTGTAATAATAAATTGTAATTCATCCGGTTTATAAAACTCCAGCCGGCACTGCACACCAAAGCGGTCACGCAAAGGTGCCGCAATAGCCCCCAAACGCGTTGTCGCACCAATAAGAGTAAACTTTGGTAAATCCAGGCGTACACTGCGCGCGCTTGGCCCTTTACCGATAATAATATCCAGCGCATAATCCTCCATAGCAGAATAAAGAATCTCTTCCACAGTTTTGGATAAGCGGTGGATCTCATCAATAAAAAGCACGTCATTATCACCCAAATTAGTCAAAATTGCCGCCAGATCTCCCTGCCGCTCAATGGCTGGTCCAGAGGTGACACGAATATTAACATTCAATTCATTAGCGATAATATTTGCTAAAGTCGTTTTACCAAGGCCAGGCGGCCCAAATAAAAGCACATGATCCAATGCCTCTTTACGGTCGGCGGCAGCCTTGATAAATACTTCCATATTCTGTTTTACCTGGTTCTGCCCGATATATTCGGCCAGACGGCGAGGCCGCAGGCTATATTGCCATACATCAGCATCCTGCTCCTGTCCGGTAATAATTCTTTCTTCCGGCTGCATTATTTCCTCCCGGCAAACACTTTAAGTGCCTGCTTGATGATTGCCTCACTGGTCAGTTCGGTATAATTCGGAATCTGTTTTAAAGCGGGCATAATCTCCGAATTAGAATATCCTAAAGCACATAATGCTTCAATAGCTTCATCAACAGCGGCACTGCCGCCGCTCAAAGCAGCATCAGCAAAGCTGCCGACGTCATCGCCGCCAATGCTGCCTACTTTATCTTTTAATTCCAAAAGCAGACGCTCAGCCGTCTTTTTACCAATGCCGGGCAGTTTTGTTAAAACTTTCAGGTCACGGCTTTGCACCGCCAGATAAAAGTCATCAGGCTTTACCGCCGACAAAATTCCTAAAGCAACTTTGGGGCCGACACCGCTGACACCCAAGAGCAATAAAAACAAATTATAATATTCCTGATTCAGAAAACCAAACAGCAAAATAGCATCCTCGCGCACAGCCATATAAGTGTGCACTTTAGCGTCTGTTCCTACAGCAAGTTGTCCCAAATGAGCCGCAGGCATAAAGACCCTGTAGCCAACACCGCTGTTAGTTTCCAACAAACAATATTCATTTGCCAGATAGGCCACCTTTCCTTTAATTGATCCAATCATTTATTTCAACTCCTGCCATCTTCTTGTAGCCGCCGTATGCAGCCCGCAGATCGCAACTGCCAAAGCATCAGCGACATCGTCCGGTTTAGGTTTAGTACGAATATTTAAAAGACGCTGCACCATAAAAGTTACCTGCTCTTTATTGGCGCCGCCGTAACCTACAACCGCCTGCTTGATCTGCATCGGGGTAAATTCCGTGATCGGTATGCCGCGGTTAGCTGCTGTTAAAAGCGCAACGCCGCGAGCCTGACCAACGCTTATCGCCGTCGTTACATTACGGTTAAAAAACAATTGTTCGACGCTCATCACATCTGGACGATATTCATCCAACAAAACATTCAGTTCATCGTAGATCTTTTTCAACCGCAGCTCAGGCAGCATATCCTTATCCGTGAACACAGCTCCATAATGAATCGGAGTCAGTTTATTCCCTACCATTTCCACCAGGCCAAAGCCGCAGATAGCAGTACCAGGATCAATTCCAATTGCCAGCATCTCTTCGTACTCCCTCCTGATTATGATAGAAAGCAGGCAGGCCTTGGTAAGCCTGCCTGTCACACAATTTATTCTTCGTCTTCTTCGGGCAGGTCAGCGTTTGTATAAACGTCCTGCACATCATCCAGGTCTTCCAATGCCTCAAGCATTTTCCTGACTTTAACAACGTCTTCGTCAGACAGCTCTGCCATTGTATCAGGAATCATTGCGATCTCAGACATCATGACTTCAATATTATTATCAGCAAGAGCTTTTTCAACAGCATCAAAATCCTCAGGGGCTGTAACTATCTCAAAACCTTCTTCCTCAGCTTTGACATCCTCCGCGCCTGCATCTAACGCTACCAGCATCAAATCATCTTCTGTATAACCGGACTCGCTGTCGATACTGAAAACGCCCTTACGTTTAAACATCCAGTTCACACAACCGGTCTCACCCATATTACCGCCATATTTAGAAAATACATGGCGTACATCAGCTGCAGTACGGTTACGGTTATCAGTCAAAGTGCTTACCATCACGGCAACACCTGCAGGACCGTAACCTTCATAAGTAATTTCTTCATAATTGGAAGCATCCGCAGCACCCTGACCTTTTTGGATCGCGCGCTGGATATTATCTTTAGGAACATTATTAGCTTTAGCTTTTGATAAAGCCAGTTTCAATTTCATATTGCCGGTAGGGTCAGGGCCACCCATTCTGACCGCGATCGTGATCTCACGGCCGATTTTAGTAGTAATCTGACCGCGTGCTGCGTCAGCCTTACCCTTTTTGTGTTTGATGTTTGCCCATTTTGAATGTCCGGACATTGTCTAATTCCCCCTAAATCTTTAAACCTTACAAAATTGCAAGATATTTTTACCATAATATTATACTATAGAGCCCTTATTTATTCAAATCATTTTCGTATCTATATATTACAGATACACAAAACGCAGCCGAAGTTATCCCCGGCTGCGTTCTTCAACTAATTGCCATACTTACAGCACAATATTCTTTGCATTAGCTAAAGTCGCTCTTGCTTCAGCTATCAGTCTTTCCATCACTTCAGCACATGGCAGAATATCATTTAAAACATTCAGGCTTTGCCCTACTAAAACCGCACCATGAACTATATCGCCTTCCACAGCGCCCAAACGGTTTGTTCCTGTTGCAAAATCATTTAACTCCTGCTGTGGAGCACCGCTGCATTCTTTTTCCAAATATTCTTTGGTAAACTCATTTTTCAGACAACGTACAGCATTATTGCGCGAAAAACCAGTTACGGCAGAATCGGTGTCAGTAGCCTTAATAATTGCTTCTTTAGCTTTGGGATGAGTAGGACATTCATCCGTCAAAATAAAACGCGATCCCATCTGCACACCGTCAGCCCCCATCAAGAGCGCTGCCGCAATTCCACGCCCATCCGAAATACCGCCTGCCACCAAAACAGGTACCTTTTTGATCAAAGGCAATACATTCGTCATCAAAGCCATAGTTGTCTGCTGACCAATATGTCCGCCGCCTTCCATACCCTCGATGACCATTGCGTCGACACCTGCTTCTTCAACACGTTTTGCTAATTTAACGCTGGGAACCACAGGAATTACTTTAATACCTGCGGAATGGAATTTTTCGATATGAGGAACGGGATTACCTGCGCCTAAAGTCACAAAAGCAACTTTTTCTTCACAAACAACATCAATAATTTCCGCAATATTAGGAGCCATCAGCATGATATTGACACCGAAAGGCTTAGCTGTCAAATCTTTGGCTTTTCGAATCTCATCGCGAGTCCATTCTACAGTCCGTCCTCCAGTAGCAATGATGCCTGCGCCGCCTGCATTGGATACAGCAGCTGCCAGATTAGCATCTGAAGTCCAGGCCATACCACCCTGGATAACAGGATACTTGATTCCTAAAAGCTCCGTAATCTTTGTTTTCATATATCACACCTCTTAACTTAAATTTTATTATGCAAATCTATTACCTTTATATTATATAATACTCTTCTGTTACTTGGCTACCTAAAAAGTTCCTTATAGTGTAAAAAAACAGTGAAATAATAGCTTACACAATTATCTGTTAAATTGACATTTTTCGTAAAATACCGTAAAATTTTTTTAATATCCATATACGTGGATAGATAGACAGATAAAAGATACATTTAAGGGAAAGAGGTTATCAAATCATGCGTAGTGAAGAAGTAAAGCTCGGTTCTACCCGGGCAGCTCACCGCTCTTTATTTTATGCGATGGGTTACACTGAAGAAGATTTAAAAAAACCGCTTATCGGCGTAGTTAACGCCCAAAACGAAATAATCCCAGGCCATATGCACCTCGACCAGATCGCCAAAGCTGTCAAACATGGTATTTTAGCGGTTGGCGGTACGCCTATCGAGTTTCCTGCCATCGGCATCTGCGACGGCATTGCCATGGGCCATAACGGCATGAAATATCCTCTTGCCAGCCGTGAGCTGGTAGCCGACAGCATTGAAGCCGTAGCAAACGGTCATGCATTTGACGGCCTTGTGCTTATTCCTAACTGTGATAAAATCGTGCCGGGCATGCTGATGGCCGCAGCGCGTCTCAATATTCCCGCAATCGTTGTCAGCGGTGGCCCAATGCTTCCCGGCCGCCTTAATGGAACCGATATCAGCGTTTCTACTGTTTTTGAAGCAGCAGGACGTTTTGAAGCAGGCAAGATCGACAAAGCTGAGCTCAGCGTCATCGAACACGCCGCCTGCCCCGGCTGCGGCAGCTGTTCCGGTTTGTTCACTGCCAACACTATGAATTGTCTGACCGAAGTGCTTGGTATGGGCTTACCTGGCAACGGCACAATTCCAGCTGCTTATCAGGGAGCACGTATCGCTCTTGCCAAACGTGCTGGAGCTAAAATCATGGATCTGGTTGCTCAAAACCTGTGTCCCCGCGAAATTATGACTATGGCTGCTTTTGAGAATGCAATAACTGTCGATATGGCAATTGGCGGTTCTTCCAACACTGCTTTGCATTTGCCTGCTATTGCCCACGAAGCCGGTCTGGAATTACCTTTGGAGCTTTTCGACAAAATCAGCAAAAACACTCCTTATCTGACTAAACTCAGCCCCGGCGGCAGTCATCACATTATCGACCTTAATGAAGCAGGCGGCATCAACGCAGTAATGCACGAGCTCAGCAAACTTGATTTGCTGCATAAAGACGCCAAATCAGTTACTGGACTGACTATAGGTGAAAATTTTGCCAACGCTGTTATTACCCGTCCTGATGTTATTCACAGCGTTGAAAATCCTTATCGTAAAACAGGCGGCATCGCTGTACTCAAAGGCAATATCGCACCGGACTGCAGTGTAGTTAAAGAAAGCGCAGTTGCTGAAGAAATGCTTGTCCACTCCGGACCTGCCAAAGTCTACGATTCTGAAGATGATGCCATTGCAGCGATCTGCGGCAAGCAAATAGAAAAAGGCGACGTCGTCGTTATCCGTTATGAGGGACCAAAAGGCGGCCCCGGTATGCGTGAAATGCTCAATCCCACTTCGGTGCTGGCTGGCATGGGTCTCGATAAAGACGTGGCACTTCTTACTGACGGCCGTTTTTCAGGAGCCACGCGCGGAGCCTGCATCGGTCATATCTCACCGGAAGCTCGCGAAGGCGGCAATATCGCCCTCATACAAAACGGCGATATTATCGAAATAGATATCCCCAACCGTACTTTAAACGTCAAAGTATCGGACGAAGAACTGGCCAAACGACGTGCAGCCTGGATCTGCCCGCCCCCCAAAGTAACCAGCGGTTACCTGGCCCGTTACGCAGCGCTGGTTTCTTCCGCTGCTACAGGCGCTGTGCTTAAAGTGCCTGGCCAAAAATAAAATTATACACTTAACACATAAAAAAAGAACGCCATACGGCGTTCTTTTTTTATTATTTATCCTTATCCGAATCGTCTTTATTATTTTTATCTCTATAAATTCTGAAAGCACTGCGAAACACCAGAAAAAAACATAATAAAAGCGTTGTTATATCGCCGCCGTCAGAAGTGTCGAAATGAAAGCGCCGCAGCACGAAAATATAAAGAAAAATCACAAAAATTATAGTATAATCCTGCTGCTTCATGCTCATCACCTCATCTGTTATTACCTGCTGATTTTATTATAACATCACTTAAGATAAATACAGCTTTTTATTATTTACAAGACAAAATACAAAACAAAAAAATAATGTAAAGCGCTGCCTGCCATCACAAATAAATGCCAGACCGGATGCATAAATCTGTGTTTTTTATCCGCATAGAAAAATATACCTATCGTGTAGGCCAATCCTCCGCTGACCAACAGTGTCAACGCATCTGCAGAAAGCATCCGCCAAAGGTACGGTAAGGCAATAATAACAGACCAACCCATAAACACATACAGCAGCAATGAAAGTTTTTTCCATTTGTTTAAACTTATAGCATTAAGCGTGATCCCAACTACTGTCAGCAATAAATTTATGCCCAATAGCCGCCACCCCAACTCAGGCGGCAACAAAACAAGGCAAATAGGCACATAACTGCCCAAAATCAAAAGAAAAATCGAACAATGATCCAGCACCTGAAATATTTTTTTCGCCGTATTATTTGTTAAAGCATGATACAAAGTAGACATTAGATAAAGAAAAATCAGGCAGAAGCCATATATTGAAGCGCTGACAACACCGCTGACGCTGCTGTTATACGCTGCATAAACAATCAGAATAACAGTGCCAATAACAGCGAGCAGCGTACCGATACCATGTGAGACCGCGTTAGCAATTTCTTCACCCAGTGACTGTCTGTTCAGGCTATTTAAATTAGTCATATAATCACCTCCAGCTTACTTAGTAAATTATAACACTATCTATCAAAAAAAGTGTGACAAGAAGGTTAATCCCTTATTTTATTTCTTAAATCAGTTTCTAAAATAACTAATCGCACTATTTTTCCAAACATAATCGAAATAATCAGCAAAGCATATTATAGCTGCGCAGCAATGAGCAATAACGCTGCCAACAAATTATTTCTTCTAAAAACAATTATTTTAACCTTTCCCTCTGTTTTTTAACCATTGCTTAATTCCTATTTGTTTAATATGATTAGTAAAAGAAACAGAATTAAACTTAAATGAATTTCTTTAAATTTTATAGTGCAGCTTTTTACAGGAAAGGAATGATTTTTATGACAATGAGACAAATAAAAAAATTAACAACTGGACAGCAGGCCATCGATGGCGCAGGCGTACATCTTACACGTGTATTAGGTCACGATACAGTAATAGACTATGATCCCTTCTTAATGCTTGATTCATTTGATTCGCATAATCCAGCTGATTATATCAAAGGCTTCCCCTTCCACCCTCACAGAGGTATCGAAACAATTTCTTATCTTGTACAGGGAGAAATGACACATCAGGACAGTTTAGGCAACAAGGGAACTATCCGCAGCGGCGAAAGTCAGTGGATGACTGCCGGCAGCGGCATCATGCACCAGGAGATGCCTCAGGCCAGTAAACATATGCTTGGTGTCCAGCTTTGGTTGAATCTTCCTCAAAAAGAAAAAATGACTGAACCAACATATTTTGACATTACCGGTCACATGATTGGTATCAAAAAAACGGACACTGCCACAATTCATGTGCTTGCCGGAGAATACGACGGTGTAAAAGGCGTCGAACCACCACATATCAAAGCAACTATTTATGATGTAGAATTACAGGCTGGTAAGACCATAACGCTGCCAACAAAACCCGAAGACAATGTATTCGTCTTCTTGATTACAGGTAATGCAATAATAGACGGCAGTAATATTTCAGAAAAAACTGCCGTTTTATTCGGTAAGGGAGATACAGTTTCCATCACTGCTGAGGAAAATAAATCTTTACGTTTTATACTGTGTGCCGCAAAACCTCTAAACGAACCAGTAGCATGGGGTGGCCCGATTGTTATGAATACACGTGAAGAACTGAATGAAAGCTTTAAGGAGCTTGATAAAGGAACTTTTATCAAACATAATGCAGCCCATCTTGGGTAGTCCCACTACCTGGTTTTGGTACTACATTTTTACCAGAACGCCTTTATATTGGTAACCCAATGACATAAAAAAGCCGCAACCTTTGGTTGCGGCTTACTTTTTTGTTTGGTGGGCCCAGCTGGGTTCGAACCAGCGACCAACCGGTTATGAGCCGGTGGCTCTACCACTGAGCTATAGGCCCATAGTACCTTGTGTTGCCTCAATGGTCAACAGTAATATTCTAAACAAATTCGGTCTGCTTGTCAAGCTAAACCAGCTTATTCTAAAAAGTCTTTCAGCCTTTTGCTGCGGCTCGGATGGCGCAGTTTACGCAAAGCTTTGGCTTCAATCTGACGAATACGTTCTCTGGTTACACCAAAATGCTGACCAACTTCCTCCAAAGTACGGGAACGTCCATCTTCCAGACCAAAGCGTAATTCCAAAACTTTCTTTTCGCGTACAGTCAATGTTTCCAGTACTTCTTCCAGCTGTTCACGCAATAGGGTAAACGAAGCAGCATCAGCAGGTGCCGGCGCATCATGATCTTCAATAAAATCTCCCAAGTGCGAATCTTCTTCCTCACCGATAGGCGTTTCCAAAGATACGGGCTCCTGTGCGATTTTCATGATTTCACGCACTCGATCAACCGTAGTATCCATTTCCTTGGCAATCTCTTCCGGCATAGGCTCACGGCCAAGTTCCTGCAACAGCTGACGGGATACGCGAATAAGCTTATTGATTGTTTCTACCATATGTACTGGGATGCGAATAGTACGGGCCTGATCCGCAATTGCACGGGTAATGGCCTGACGAATCCACCATGTAGCATAGGTACTGAATTTAAAGCCTTTATTATAATCAAATTTTTCTACTGCTTTGATAAGCCCAAGATTACCTTCCTGAATCAGATCCAAAAACAGCATTCCACGTCCAACGTAACGTTTAGCGATACTGACGACCAAACGAAGGTTAGCTTCTGACAAACAGCGTTTTGCTGCTTCGCCTTCTTCGAAAACTTCTTCCAGAAGTTTTCCGTAATCTTCTTCCAATGCCATATAACTGTCAAAAACAGCTGCATCAGTCTCTTCAGGCAAACGACGCTTGATTTCGTCCAGCAAAGTCTTGATTTCAAACAGGGCATGTACTTCTTTATCACTGGTTTGGCGATCAACTACCATTTTATCGCAGTCAGGAATCATTACATTGTGTTCCTGCATCATACGCTGCAAATGCAAGCGTTCATCTTTAGTAAACTCCACGATAAGATCCTGATACTCCGCCAACGTACATGGCTTACCTGCCGCTGCAGCTCGGGCAATAATTCCAAGAACTTTTTCTACACTGCGCACTTCGCAGCTTCTATGTTCCTGTTCCAAATGTTTCTTGATTTTTTTAATCAGAGTAGCAGTTTTTTCTTTACCACTGTAAGCAGGCACTAAAGCTGCCGGTAAAGAAGAATTCATCAGACGTTCTGCCTGTTTGCCCTTATCCATACGTTTGGCAAGTTTGATTTCATCTTCACCGATCAGAAGCGGTACACGACCTATTTCTTTAAGGTACATCCTGACAGGGTCGTCGATGCTTACCCCCTCAGGAACACTGAGGTTAGCCAACTCAGCTTCATTGATCTCTTCAGTATCATCCTCAGTAACAGGCAATACATCGTCATCACTGTTTTCATCGACTACGTCGATACCTTTTTGAGCAATCAGCTCATACATACTGTCCATATCGTCCGGAGTCATATCTTCTACGTTTTGCATAGAATCCATAATTTCACGATAAGTGAGAACACCGCCGTGCGATTTGCCTTTAAGTAATAATTCTTCTACCTGATCGGCAGAAATTTTAGTGTTAGCCATGGTGTTCCCTCCTTTCGTCTCTTAATAATTGCTGTTGTTTTTTAATATAATTTTTTAATTTCATTTTTAATTTTCTGGCTTTCTGCAAGCTCCTGCAAAAAGCGGTTATCCCCCAAACGTTCATATTCGTCGGCGCGTAGTCGGTGCTCCTCATAGCGTCGTTCCAAAGCGCCCCTGCGCATCTGCCGCAGGCAGTCGTCTACTAGTTTTTCACCGTTTGCATCCGCAATCTCTTTTGCCATGATCTGAGCCAGCTCGGTCGCAGCCTCACTTGACAACTCTGTAAACAGTTTGTCAGCAGAACTTTGTTTGCCGGCATCCAGCTGTTTCAGCAACTCTTCATAGATTTCTCCACGAACTTTTGATATAAAACCAACATCTACGATTTTATCTCTGTAAACAAATGCCAAATCGGTATTTTTTAAAATAACGTAAAGCAAAAGCTGCTCTGCCTGATCCTCGGCAGAAAGTACGCTGGTCGGTCTCTGCCATGCAGACGCACTATCTCTCCGTTCATTCTTGCGGCTTAGCTTACGGTATTCACTCATGATGAGCCCTTCGTCAATAGTCAGACGCTGGGCCAGCGTTTTGATATGCTGTGCAACCTCGATCTCATTTTTGCACTCTAGTAGGAATGGTAGTATATTCGACACAGCTTCGACTTTTCCTGCTAAATTTGAAACATTATTTTGAGAAATAACATACTGCATCTGAAATTCTATACCTGAAACAGCTGTTGCAATCAGCTGCAGATAAGCATCTTTACCGTGTTTACGCACAAATTCATCAGGATCTTTCCCATCCGGTACCACTAATACCCTGACTTTAAGCCCGGCCTCTTTAGCAATACTTACAGCACGTACAGTTGCCCTTTGTCCTGCTGCGTCACTGTCGTATGAAAAGACTACTTCATCGGCAGCGCGGGCTAGGAGTTTTGCCTGTTCCTGCGCAAAAGCCGTGCCCATCGAGGCAACAGTCCAGTCTATACCGCAAGCATGCAGGCTGATAGCATCCATATAGCCTTCCACAATCACAGCCTGGCGGCGTTTTTTTATTTCCTTTAACGCCACGTTCATCCCGAATAACAGGGTCCTTTTATTAAACCATTCTGTCTCACCGGTATTCATATATTTTGCCGTCTGCTGAGCATTCTGCTCTAAAATACGGCCGCCAAAACCTACCACATGTCCACGTGGGTCCTGAATAGGTATCATCACTCTGCCGCGAAACTTATCCATCGGGCCTCGGTCATAATTTACAGCCAATCCAGCCTGTACCAGCAGACCGGCACTGCAGCCGCGTTTTCCAAGCGCAGAAAGCAGCGCGTTATAATTCGGCAATGCCACCCCTATAGAAAACCTTTCGATGATCTCAGGAGTAATACCGCGCCCTGCAAGGTAATCCTGTGCTTTTATACCATAGTCAGTCTTAGTCAGACAAGCCTGAAAAAAACGTGTTGCCAATTCATTAGCCGCAATGACCTGTTTGGCCTGTTTCTCACGTTCCAGTTCGGCCTTGGTCTTTTCCTTTTCCGGCACAGCAATACCTAATTTATTGGCCAGCAGCTTTAAAGCTTCGGGAAAAGTACAGTTTTCCATCTTCATCACGAATGTAAAAACATCACCGCCTACGTGACAGCCATAACAATAAAAAAAGTTCTTGTCCGGCGTTACGGAAAAGGACGGTGTTTTCTCTCCGTGAAAAGGACAGCAGCCCCAAAAACTGCCGCCACGCTTTTTTAGCGGTACATATTCGGAAATGATCTCGACGATATTAGCTTGGGAGCGAACCTGCTCTTTAAAATCATCAAACATACCACTCATAATTATTGCTCCTGTCACCTCAAATACCATCTGATTTATTATATTCCATATTTAACAAAAAAATCCTCTTTTTAATAGTAGATAATTTTAGCATTACGGCAAGTTTATATTATTGGAATATAGTGTTTATTAAATAGCTGCACAGCGCCGGCGTCAGTCAATCCACCCACAAAATCTACCACTGTCTGCTGCAGTCCAAAACGGTCAGTCAATTCGGCATACTCCTTTGGCAGAAGCTGCGGAGATACCATATATAGGTCCATTAGGGTTTTCACAACATGCTCTGCTTTGTTATGTTCAACAGTCAGTTGCGGTGAACAGTAAATATAATCAAACATAAAATCACGAAATTCTTCGAGAGCCTCTTCATAATATTTGTCGATAACGATCTGAGGTTTATTCAACGATAATTCCACAATATTGCGGACGAGCACATCTAAGATCTGGCTCGGCTCGGTCCCTAACCGCATAGCGACAATTCCCGGTAATTTTTCGGGACCGATAATCCCTACCTTGCAGCCATCGTCAAAATCATGGCACAGATAAGCAATACGGTCACACCGACGCACAACCTGCCCTTCAAGCGTTTTCGGCAGATTACTTCCTGTATGGTTCACGATAGCATCACGCACTTCACTGGTCAGATTCAACCCTTTGCCTTTCCTTCCGTATAGCTCCACCACCCGCAAGCTTTGCTCGTTATGCTTAAAATGTCCGGTATAAGTATTAATAGCTCTTTCCCCAGCATGCCCAAAAGGAGTATGCCCAAGGTCATGGCCTAAGGCGGCAGCTTCCGTAAGGTCTTCGTTAAGTCTCAAGGCTCTTGCAATGGTTCTGGCAATCTGTGACACTTCCATACTATGCGTCAGGCGCGTACGGTAATGGTCGCCAGGACACAAATATACCTGTGTTTTATGTTTCAACTTACGAAACGGCGTACTGTGAATGATCCTGTCACGATCACGCTGAAAAGCTGTCCGCAAATCATCAGCAGCTTCTTCCGTGTCACGCACTGCCTGCGAACTTTTAGCCGCCCAGGCCGCCAGTGTTTGCTGTTCGATATTCTCACTTATTTTTCTTACTGATAACATTATTCTTCACCTTTATTTCACTTTCAAGCATTGTCACCAGGCGCATTAAGTAATATAATTACACATGTGAGGTGAACCGAATGAAAAAATTTTTTCTCTTTGTTTTGATGCTGCTCTTAGTTCCTGCAATTTGTCTGGCCGAACCGCAGGTAACCAGCGATAAACAAACCTTTAACCCTTTTACAGGCGTTTATGATCTGCAGGGCAACGTCCACGTTGAAATCGGTGACCGCATTATCACCGGCGACGCTGCACAGGTAAGTATGTATAAACTTGAAGTACATGGTCAGGGTAATATCACCCTGCGCGAAGGAGATATCACTTTTGATTGTGATACTGTTGATGTATACGGCAAAGAAAAAACAGCCTATGTTTCCGGAAATATGCATTTTACGCAAGGAGACCTGATTATCCGCGCTGATACCGGCAGTTTTAACTGGGGCACAAAAAACGCTGTCTTCAACGGCAATGTAATCGTTAATGGTGAACCCAAAAGCGGCGAAGTTATTTACAATGTCCGCGAAAAAGTTTTTGTAAATTAATTTTACAGTTTAAATAACCCTCGCTCAAGCGAGGGTTATTTTTTATTTAATGACGATCCTTATTTTTCTGCACATACTCCAAGATCATACCGGCAGTTTCTTCGATCGCACGGTTAGAGACATTAATGATAGTACAATGCAGACGACGCATGATTCCTTTTGCATATTCAAGCTCTTCATTG
Organism: uncultured Phascolarctobacterium sp.; assembly: GCF_958349595.1. Classification (NCBI taxonomy): domain Bacteria; kingdom Bacillati; phylum Bacillota; class Negativicutes; order Acidaminococcales; family Acidaminococcaceae; genus Phascolarctobacterium; species uncultured Phascolarctobacterium sp. Next base: position 127,400 of record NZ_CATWDQ010000005.1, read on the forward strand.
ATGCGTTTGACATCGGCATAAGCAGCGCCATCAGTCAATCCCATAGTTTTCAGACGCTCACTGCGGATCTCATTAAGTTTAAACGGATCGATCAATAACCCGATGATTTTATGCGGCGGGACTTTGAATAATTCTTCCGGCGGCATTATTTCCGGCACCAGCGGTACGTTGGCAACTTTGATTTGTTTATGCGCCAAATACATACTGAGCGGTGTTTTAGAAGTTCTGGATACCCCGATAATAACAACGTCAGCTTTGGCCAATCCCAGCGGATTTTTACCGTCATCATACTTAACGGCAAATTCAACTGCTTCAACACGTTTAAAATATTCATGATCCAACGCATGAATCAACCCGGCCTGATTTTTAGGCAGCAGACCGGAAGTTTTCTCAATAGCTTTAAGCATTGGTCCTAAAACATCGACAACTTCTACATCATGCTCCATTGCTTTATGAGCAATATGTTCGCGTAATTCAGGGGAAACTACTGTATAGCAGATAATGCCATTATTTTCTTTAGCCTCTTCGATGACCTTTTCCACCTGCGCCTTATCTTTAACATAAGGAACACGGATCACATCAAATTTTTCCTGCACAAATTGGCTGGTAGTAGCTTTTACAACAGACTCCGCGGTTTCACCTATAGAGTCGGAAACTGCATAGATAATCGGTAACTTAGCTATGATAATTGCCTCCTTTGCCCTCTGCCAGATCTACTAACAGCCGGGTAAAATTAGTTTTAGTGATACGACCAACAACTTCGTAACTGCGCTTATCCTCACCTACACATCTGACAACCGGCAGACAGTCAATTTCATTATCAATGATTTTACGTGCTGCCGACGCTACCGAATCCTCCTGCTTGACTACAATCAGTTTCGACAACGGCGTCATAACCATTACAACAGGGATTTCACGCAAGTCACTGCCATTATTGATAGCGGCTTTCAGCAAGTCCTTCCGCGATACTACACCTACCAAAAGTCCAGCTTCATCCAGAACAAATACCGTTCCCACATCCTCCAGGAACATGGTTACAACAGCTTCATAAGCACTTTTATCCTGATTGACCGCTACCGGCACAGATTGCAGATCACGTACAAGGATGCCGGAAATTTCTTCCATCAACATCCCCAGCGTATTCTTCCCCGTAAAATAATAACCAACTTTCGGACGCGCATCTAAAATACCGCCCATAACTAAAATCGCCAGATCTGAACGCAGAGCCGCACGAGTTACGTTCAGACGTTCAGCAATATGTTCGCCCGTGATAGGCCCGTCCTGGCGCACGATCTCGGCAATACGTTTCTGTCTGTTACTTAACGAAATTGTCCTCACACCCTTCCGAACTTCCAGTAATATTTTCCTATATTTATATAGTATACGCTATTTTATGAAAAATCCCTGCTTTTGGTCATAAATATTTTCAAAAGTATACAAAAATGGCAGAGCCAAATTTTGGCCCTGCCATTTACTAAAATATCTCTATAACTGTTCATGCTCCATCCTCTGAATCATGATACATATCAGCAAAAAATAACGGTCAGTCATTTTAAAATAATTTTTTTGTGTTATTTCCCTGATTTTACCCAACCGATAACGCAGAGTGTTGATATGGATATGCTGCCTTTCCGCAGCATCCTCCAAACTGTTTTCCTGCAGCGCCGCAGTCAGCGTATCCAAGAGACTGGCTTGATAACGCCTGTCATATTCCAGCAGCTTATCAAGCACCGTCGACTTAATAAAATTATACTCCGCCGTATTACGGCAATGCATCAGCAAACTGAACGGCAGCCATTCCTCGGCTTTACGAACTCCGGAAATATGTAATTTATATAAAAGACTGATAACGTTGACAGACATCTCATAATGCTCTTTGATCTGCCCAAGCTCTGTAAATTCCGGTGATATTACCGCCACAGCCACCTTGTTCTGCTCTTTATTATATTTCTTGAATATATTGACGATTGCAAGCGCAGCTTTACTGTCACACAGTAATATATAAAACTTTTCCTCTTCGATCAAAAATTTATTCAGTAAATAATAACGTATGTCGTGACTGCCCTTAGAAAATAAAACCAAATTATAAGCTTCGTGTTGATTAAAACCCAAACCGGTAAGTTTTTCAGCGATAACCTCACCTTGCGTGATCGCACCATTTTTTATTTCTTTCCAAAAGCGTTCCACCGTTTTCTGCAGCGTTTCATAATGATCCCATAGCTTGATCGCCAGAAAAGAAGCACCCTGCTGCCCGATCAAACGTTCTTTTTCTGTCAGGGGCCCAGCAGCAGCAATAACAAACTGTCCCACCAACTGATTACGCGCATAACATTCAAAAACATGCAGCTCATCTATACAAAAACCTGCGTCAGTATATATTCTTTCTTTAAAACCGGCTTTGATTTTTTCTATCCAATCCAAAAAATCCTGTTTGCGTATGCCTCGTTTACCCCAGGAAGCAAGCAGCTTGCCTTCGTGATTCAGGCAAAAACAACTTTTATGTAACTGGTTCCCCAGAACATTCACTAATGAAGCCAAATCATCTGAGTTCAATGATGTATGAATAAGCTTTTGATAATTTTTTTCTACTTCAATCAACATATTCGTTTGATAATTTTGAATCTCAGAAGTAATCGTCTGTACCAGTTCTCTAAACTTGACGGCCGTTTTCACTTCAAACACCGGCAGCTGATACTGGTCTGCCAACTGCAATATTTTCAGCGGTATCTTATCGATAAAACGTCCTGTTTTGATGCCTATTGCAGATATCCGGGGCGCAAGTTTTTGAAAAGCGATTTCCTGCAGTTCAGGATTTTTACTGAAAGCATACCAGGTAGTAAGAACAAACTCACCTCCTGTTACCCATTCGTATAAATCCGGGCCTTCCATAATCGTCACATGTGTTATCTGATTATTAAGATTTCCCTGCTTATTGACCAATATCACACGTTCGGCAAAATCTTTGATTTCCAATAATTCATTTAAGGTCACCATTTTCTTGGACATTCTCTCACCTGCTTTTCTGCTGCCATATATTTATTTTCTTATAAAACATCTTTATCAGGATTGTACTATCTAGTTAACTTTTTGGCAAATCCTGAACGCTGCCGGTCCCATAACAAGTTTTCTCTGCTAAAGCCAGAGCCTCTTCACTACAGGTATATCCAGCTCGGCTTCTGCAAAAATCCAACTATAAAAAATGTTGAGGCAACTAAACAAGTAGCCTCAACATTTTCCATCATTCACTATTCATTCACATAAAACTGAGTGCTACAAAAGTTCCACTGATGATAAGTCCGGAAACTATTGTCCAAATAACACAATATCCCATAATATCACGAGCTGATAACCCGGCAACACCTAAAAGCGGCAGCGCCCAGAAGGGTTGAATCTGATTAGTCCAGCCATCACCCCAGGCAAAAGCCATGATCGTCTGCGGAACATTTGCTCCCAGGGCCTCTGCTGCCTTCATCATGATCGGCCCCTGAATGGCCCACTGACCACCGCCGGAAGGAATAAAAATATTTACCAGGCCGGCAGACAGGAACGTATACAGAGGGAAAGTATGTGCGGTAGAGATATTAACAAACCATAAGGAAATCATATCTACAAGTCCTGACGCTGTCATCATGCCTGACATACCGGCATAAAGCGGGAATTGCAGAATAATACCGCGGCTGGCACCGATGCCCTGCGACACAGCCTTTAAAAAAGTATTGGGACTGCTGTGCAGATATAAACCCAGCGTCAGAAAAATGAGAATAACCAGATTTAAATTCAAGTCGAAACCTATTTTAGAAAAGTTTGCACCTAAATAAATCAGAGGGAACAAACCGAACAAGGCATTGAGCCAGTAAGAATTTTCCAGCCGCTCCGCAAAAGTCATATCTTTTTTAGCAACAGGCACCTCTTGTTTTTCCGGTTCTTTTTCATAATATTCCACGATTTCGTTAGCCTGCGGTTTCATATTGAAATAGACAATAAACAGCATTATTACTATAACAAGCGTCATTATCAGATTCCAGCTGGAATACAGCGTCTCACTGACCGGAGTCAGCGGCAGCCCGAGTTTCTCCATAAAATTGCCCGGTGTTGCCGACACCAGCGGAATCGAAGAAGAAGGACCGCGGATAATTTCGCCGCCATAAGCAGCAGCTACCAGCAATGGAAAATGCAGACCTTTAACTTTTTTACCTACTTCTTTAGCCAGAACAGCACCGATTACCAAACCAAAGCCCCAGTTGATATAACAGGAAGCAATAGATACCAGTGCCGTCAGACCTAAAGCCTGCTGCGGAGTTTTAGGGATGCTGGTTACTTTGTTTAAAATCTTTTTCGCCAGCGGCGTCAAAGCCAAAACATAGCCTGTAAGCAGGACCAATACCATCTGCATCCCGAATACAAACATCGAAGAATAACCTTTGCCCCAATACTCGATCATTTGCAGAGCACTTTTATCCATTAAAAACATTCCACCAAAAAATACTACGAACGTTAAAAGAATTGCTAAAATAAAAGCATCCGGCAGATAATTCTGCACCATTTTCAAACAAAACCTAGTGAGAGCCTTCATTACTTTTCGCCTCCTTTACCCATTTTCATCTTCATTTACAGCAGCTCTAAAACTGTTGCCGATCCTAAACCACCGGCAATACATAAAGTTGCCAGCCCATATTTCACCTGTCTTTTTTTCATTTCATGCATCAAAGTTACTAAAATTCTTGCTCCGGAGCAGCCAATAGGATGCCCCAGTGCTATTGCACCGCCATTAACATTAACTATTTCCGGATCGAGCCCCAGTTCCTGAATAACTGCCAGCGACTGAGCGGCAAAAGCTTCGTTGATTTCAATAAGTCCCAGGTCTTCGATCTTAAGGCCTGCTCTTCGCAGGGCCAGTTTGGTTGCCGGTACAGGCCCCATGCCCATATAAGCCGGCGATACTCCTGCCGCCGCCTGACTGATGATTTTAGCGACAGGCTTTAACCCTGCTGCTAACGCCGCCTTTTCCTCTGCAACTAACAGCATGGCGCCGCCGTCATTTCTGCCTGACGAATTTCCTGCCGTAACAGTACCGTCTTTTTTAAAAGCGGCCTTAAGCTCAGCAAGTTTTGCCAGCGAAGACAACCGTGGATGCTCGTCTGTAGTAAATAATACTGTTTCTTTTTTGTTTTTAACAGGTACGGCAGTAATCTCGTCAGTAAATCTGCCGCTGGTAATAGCGTTATGAGCTTTACACTGACTTTCGTAAGCAAAACGATCCTGTGCCTCCCGGCTGATACCACATTTCTCAGCAATATTTTCTGCCGTCAACCCCATAGTAAGCGTTCCATACTGGTCTATCGGCTGCGAACGCGGCTGGCTTTCCGTATTTGGGTCCAGCAGGACGCCATTACCTACTGTATACCCTCTGCGTGCCTGCCTTAGATAGTATTGCGCATTACTCATGCTTTCCACGCCGCCGGCCAGTACAAAATCTGCATAACCGCACATGATTTCCTGCGCCGCATTATGCAAAGCCTGCATACCGGACCCACACTGCCTGTGGACAGTATAAGCCTGCAATTCTACGGGAAACCGCGCTATCAGTGCTGCTAGTCTGGCTATGTTAGGCTGATCGCTGCTCTGCTTGGCATGTCCCAAAATCACAGCATCAAGAAGTTTGGCGTCTAAACTGTTACGGTCACATATTTCTCTCAGCAGCAGCGCTGCCATCTCCTCCGGCTGCACAGACTGCATAGCTCCATTTAATTTGCCGATAGGAGTTCTTACCCCATCAATGATTACCGGTTGCTGCATTTTTACACCTCCCTTATCTGTATTTTTTCCGCCAGTTCATAATGCGCCGAGGTCATTGCCTGCATTTCATCCAGCGTTATATCAGAAGTATGCTCAGTTAAGAACATCTTGCCATCCTTAAATTTAAAAACTGCATATTCCGTAACCAGGGTATTAACAACGCCTATACCTGTCAGCGGCACGGTACAGCTTTTCACCAGTTTATGCTTACCATTTTTAGCTGTATGTGACGTCGCCACAATAACCTCTTTGACACCTACTACCAGGTCCATCGCTCCGCCCGGTCCTAAAACGCCTTTCCCAGGCAGTGCCCAATTAGCAAGATCCCCACGATCGTTGACCTGAATAGCCCCAATGACAGTAGCATCCATACGCCCGCTCCTGATCATCGCAAAGGATGTAGCACTGTCAAAATAACAGCAGCCGGGAGTTTCTGTAATTGGTTTGCGGCTGGCATTGATCAGGTTCGGTATTATTTCAGCTTCACTCCGTGGTTTAGGTCCTACGCCCAACATACCGTTTTCAGTTTGGATATAAAGCCGTTTCCCTGCCGGCAGATAATCAACAGCCAAAGTAGGGATACCTACGCCTAAATTCACAAAACCTCCATCAGGAAGCATTTCCGCAACCCTTTTAGCGATCCTCAACTTCACCTCTGCTTCTGATAGATTCTTCATAATACTTCACCTCGTTTCTGAGGCACCAGAACATCGACATAAATATAAGGTGTTACAATTTCTTCCGGTGAAAGCTGCCCAACCTCTACGATCTCTTCAACCTCCACGATCGTTAAAGACGACGCCGTTGCCATGAGAGGATTAAAATTTCTCGCAGTTCGTTCATAAACCAGATTTCCCATCCGATCGGCCTTTTTGGCATGCAGAATCGCCACATCTGCTCTTAGTGGATATGCCAATACATAAGTCTGCCCATCAATATTTTTAGTTTCGCAGTTTTCAGTAAGCTGAGTACCCACGCCTACCTTTGTATAAAACCCGCCAATACCGCAGCCGCCAGCCCGAATACTTTCGGCAAAGGTTCCCTGCGGCAGCATTTCCAGATTAAGTTTGCCTGCAAAATACAATTCTGCTGCTTCGGTATTATAAGTAAAATAAGTACCAATGGCTTTTTTTAATTTACCATTGCGAACCCAGCGCCCCAACCCAACGTTAGGCGTTCCCAGATCGTTAGCGATGACAGTCAGCTCCCGCACATCTGTTTCAGCAATCAAATCGATCAGTTCCTTTGGATTGCCGATATTGCCGAACCCTCCGATCATAACAACGTCCCCAGGCTTAACAAGCTTAACAGCCTCTTCCGCTTCCATAATCCTTGCTATGATAACCACCTCCGTCTTATTTCTTTGCTTTCAGTATACAAATCTCAAAGCGAAGCTTATATGTAGAAACCTACAAAAATAATCTGAGTTTTTTGCATTTTTGCACAAAAATAGCGCTAAGAACAAGTTATATAACTGTTCTTAGCGCTATAAAAAAATAACAGGACCGAATATTCGGTCCTGTTAAGTTAATTATTCATTATTGAAGCAGTTCACGTACCATTTGATTGATACGTTTACCATCGGCACGGCCTTTGGCCTTTGCCATAACAGCAGGCATTACTTTACCAATCGCTTTCGGACCTTCTGCACCGGTCTCAGCGATAGCTTCGGCAACCATAGCACGCAATTCCTCATCACTAAGCGGCTCAGGCAGATATTTTTTAAGTATCTCAATTTCCGCCTTAGCCTGCTCGGCTAATTCACTGCGCCCGGCTTTTTCGAATTCTACCAAAGAATCCTGCCGCATCTTGACCTCTTTCATTAAGATAGCCAGAACCTCATCATCGTTCAGTTCCTTCTTCTCATTGATTTCGACATTTTTAATATTTGCACGCACCATACGAATAACCGATAAGCGAAGCTTGCCCGCTTCACGGTCTTTCATGGCTTGTTTCATATCTTCTGTCAACTGGTCTTTAATAGACATACAGCACGCCCCCATTATCTGGTTTTACGTTTTCTGGCTGCTTCGGATTTTTTCTTGCGTTGAACGCTAGGTTTTTCATAATGTTCGCGCTTTCTAACTTCAGAAAGAATTCCGGCCTTTTGGGTTGCTCTTTTAAATCTGCGCAGCGCACTGTCCAATGTTTCGTTTTTGCCAACTTTAATTTCTGCCATCTGATCTCCCTCCCTCCACACACTTAGGGAAGTGTATATATGCATTTCATGCGTTTTTTGCACTATTGCCGACTAACGTCAGGCCGCAATTACCGCACAATATTACCAGTAAATTATATCTTATGATACGTCTTTTGTCAAGGCATCAACAGGGCGGCCAGCCTAATGCTTTCCCGCCTAAAAGATGGATATGCAAATGCTTAACGGTTTGCCCTCCATCATCGCCAGTATTGGCAACGATACGAAATCCTTTGGCATCCACACCAAGTTTTTCAACCAGCTCCCTGACCTTGCCAAGCATATGCAAAAGCAGTTCCGGTTCCGCTGTAGTAATATTTTCCGTATGAGACTTTGGTATCATCAAAACGTGTACTGGTGCGGCAGGAGCCACATCACGGATCACGATCATCTTGTCATCTTCATAAACCCTTTCAGACGGGATCTCACCTGCAATGATACGGCAAAAAATGCAGTCATTCATTTCTTTCCCTCCTTCATGCTCTTAACTTTTATTATATTCGTCAGAGAATGTAAAAGTCCTTTTTCTATTTGTTATGTTCACAATTTATTTGCAAACTGAAACCAGCTAAGCAAAATCCATTCCCAAAATATGTACCGTCCAAACATTATCAGCTATTCTAAAGCGCTCATAAAATCCAAAAACAATGACTTATAATACCGGCAGCATTCAATCAAGTATTTATCTATCCCTATTATAATAATTCACCCACTAAAAAACCTGTTTCTGCTTTCAGTAATCTTACTTTTCGGAGAGTGCCGCATAATTCAGCCCCTCCCTGAACATAAACCCGTAAATAATTACTGGTCAGGCCTTCAATATAACCGTCTGCAGCAGTCTGCTCAAACAATACTTCGGCTTCACTGCCAACACACTGCTCCAAAAAACTCTGCTGCTGCTTATGGTCAATTTCAGCAAGCTGGGCACAGCGTTTTTGCTTAACTGTTTCCGGGATCTGATTCGGCATTTTCTCAGCTGGAGTACCCTTGCGTTTAGAATAAGGGAAAATGTGCATTTTACTGAAACCGCAGTTTTCAGCAAAAGCCAGTGTCGACATAAATTCATCTTCCGTTTCACCGGGAAATCCGGCAATAATGTCGGTCGTAATGGCAATATCAGGGATACGTTTACGAATATCACCTAAAAGCTCGGCAAAACGCCTGGTGTCATACGGTCTGTGCATTCTGGCCAGGGTCGTATCACAGCCGGCCTGTAAAGGCAAATGCAGCTGTCTGCACAAACGTTTATCTTGTTCCATCAGTTCCAGCAATCGCGGTTCGACTTCTACTGATTCCAATGACCCTAAACGCAGTCTCTGCAAACCTTCTACGCTTAAAGCAGCCTCAACTGCATCAAACAAAGTCAGCCTGCCGTCATGCTCTTTCCCATAACAGCCAAGATGTATACCAATCAGTACTATTTCTTTATACCCGGCAGCTACCAGTTTTGCAGTTTCTTCCTTGATGCTTGTCAAACTGCGTGAACGCAGCGGCCCACGGGCAAAAGGAATGATACAGTAAGTGCAGAACTGGTTACAGCCTTCCTGTATTTTGAGAAAAGCTCTGGTTTTATCAGACGCCTCGCCAACGCTCAATTCCTCAAATTCGGTATTTGCACTCAGCTTGCGTACACTGTCGATAGTATCTACACGCTGAGTTTCAGCAGCTGCTTCCACCAAGCCAACAATCTCAGCTCTGTCCTGGTTGCCAATAATAAGATCCACACCGGCAATTGCTTTGACCTCTTCCGCAGCCGTCTGCGGATAGCAACCCGTCACAACTACGAGCGCAGTCGGATTTCTGCGCACTACACGATTGATCATCTGTCGTGATTTACGTTGACCCGTATTTGTAACAACGCAGGTATTGATCACATAAATATCAGCTTCGCCATTAAAATCAACTATCGTATAACCATGACTGCGAAACAGTGTTTCCATACTAGCAGTATCAGCCTGATTGACTTTACAGCCTAAAGTATAAAATGCTATTCTTTTCATCAATCAGCCTCCTAAATCGCCAGTCTCATAAAAGATTGCGGCAGCAGCTACTAACGCAGCTGTTTCCGCACGCAGTATCCGCTTACCCAAACTTACTCCCCATGCTCCCGCCGCCTGTGCCTGATGTAACTCAGCCTCGGAAATACCACCCTCCGGGCCTATGATCAACAGTACTTCCTTTAATTCCTGCTGTTTTTGCAGCGCAGCTTTCAAGCCCAGCTTATCTTCACATTCATAAGCTATCAGTTTACAGGAGCAGGCATTATGAGCAAGCATTTGCTCCATGGTCTGCACAGGCTGCACTATGGGTATAACATCCCGTTTACTCTGTTTAGCTGCAGCCTCAGCGATCTTCTGCCAGCGCTCTGCTTTCTTTACTGCTTTCTCACTTTCCAGCCGCACAACAGAATGTTCCATAGCTACAGGTACGATCTCGCTGACGCCCAGTTCTACTGCTTTCTGGATAATAAAATCCATTTTTTCACCTTTTGCCAGTCCCTGTGCCAGAATGATCCGCACTGAAGGTTCATGGCTTTCCGCCAGCACCTCCAGGCATTTTACCGTTACAACGCTTTCACCGGCTTCAGTGATCTCGGCCAAAGCAGTAACGCCATCATCGCTGACAATTTGAATTTTTGTCCCCTGCGTCATCCGCAATACCGTATAAATATGCCTGGCATCAACGCCAGTTATCGTCATCATTTCCCCATAAGGCTGAGGGATAAAAAATCTATGCACCGGTCAGGCCTCCTTACGCATCTGCATAACGACCCAACCACCCTTTGTATCGACTGCTTCAACACATAAGCCGGCCTTAGCCGCAGCTGCAGCCACATCGTTCTGCCGTTCTTCAATAATGCCGCTGGCAAGAAAGATACCACCGGTTTTTAACTTGCCGGGAACATCCTCTAACAGCATGATAATAATATCAGCGATGATATTGGCAATGATAACATCCGCCTTGCCGACTGTGCCCTGCAGCAGGTCGCCTTGCTTGACACTGATCTTTTCTGTCAGTCCATTAGCCGCAATATTCTCAGCTGCTACCCGTACTGCCGTAGCATCAATATCCACCGCTTTGACTGTTTCCGCGCCAAGCTTAGCTGCCGCAATAGCCAGAATGCCAGAACCTGTGCCCACGTCAAAAACTTCCATACCCTGACGCAGGACTTTTTCCAGCCGCTCCATGCACATACAGGTCGTATGATGTGTACCGGTGCCAAACGCCATACCAGGATCGATCTCAATGATATGCTCGCCAGCTTTAGCAGTATATTCTTCCCAGGTAGGTTTGATCACCAGCGTTTCGCCGATATGCGTAACATGGAAATACTGCTTCCATTCGTTGGCCCAATCCTGCTCAGAAACAGTCCGAAAACGGGTATTGCCAAAACGGCACGTACCGATGCTGGCTTCCAATGCTGCCATTTCCTCTTCGATCTGCGCAAGACGTGGCTGCAACGCTTCATCTTCCGGATAATATGCAGTTACCGTAACCACCTCTGTATTGCCCTGCTCAGGAATATCACATAACTCCCAGGTACCAGAATTACGCAAAGTATTGATCAAAACAGGATCCTCAATAACAACGCCATTATTTGCTCCTGCAGCACGCATGATCTCTGCAGTCAGTTCAGCAGCCTCATGCGTAGTTTGTATACTTACCTCTATCCATTGTGACACAGTCAACACTCCTTAAATATTAAGAATCTATAAATTCAAATACTTTTTCAGCTATATTTTCAAGTGCTCACATTATATCATATTTTTTTGCATAAAAAAATAAACTGCGGCGTTCAAACCGCAGTTTATACAGGCACTTATTTAAATAAATCCTTGATTTTGTTCAAAAAACCTTTTTCCTCAGGATTGATATTATCTTTACTGATCTCCGCAAATTTACGCAGAGCATCTTTTTGTTTTTCATTCAGCTTCTGCGGCACAACAACTTTGATGCGAACCAACTGGTCGCCGCGTGTACCATTACGCAGGCTGGGGATACCTTTGCCCTTCAGACGCAGTACCTTTCCAGGCTGAGTACCTTCCGGGACCTTCATCACAACCTGACCATCCAGCGTAGGGACCTTTATTTCAGCGCCCAAAGTTGCCTGTACGATATTAATCGGCACTTCGCAGTAAACAGTAGTACCGTCGCGTTCAAAGAACTTATGCGGTTTAACGTACAGATAAACATACAAATCACCGCTTGGCCCGCCTTTGGCACCTGCCTCACCCTCTCCGGCTACCCGCAGACGGGAACCGTTATCAACACCGGCAGGGATCTTAACCTTAAGCTTCTTATTATTTTTAACAGTGCCCTGACCACGGCATTCCTTACAGGGTTCGCTGATGATCTTGCCTTCACCGTGACATTTAGGACACGGCCGGACATTGGTCATCTGGCCGAACATAGTATTTTGTGTAAAACGGATTTCACCGCTGCCATGACATTCCGGGCAGGTTTCGACTTTAGAACCGGGTTCGGCGCCATTCCCGTGGCAATGCGGACATTGCTCGTCACGATACAGGCTTATTTCACGTTCTAAGCCAAACGCAGCTTCTTCGAAAGTGATCTCCAGATCAAAACGCAAATCAGCACCACGCTGCGGACCGGCATTGGAACCACGGGAACCGCGTCCCTGACCGCCAAAGAACATATCAAAAATATCTTCCATGCCTCCGCCGCCAAAACCGCCGAAGCCTTCAAAGCCCCCAAACCCGCCGGCACCACCGGCGCCGCCGTTTTCAAAGGCAGCATGGCCAAACTGGTCATACTGGGCACGTTTCTGTTCATCACTGAGCACACTATAAGCTTCGGACGCTTCTTTAAATTTCTCAGCAGCTTCCGGATTATCTTTATTCACATCAGGATGATACTGACGTGCCAGTTTGCGGTATGCTTTTTTAATTTCATCTGCCGTAGCGGTCTTAGACACGCCTAGCACGTCATAATAATCTTTTTTACTCAAAGTTTACACCATCCTAAGCTGATTATTTTTTGTCTTCGTCAACCACTTCGGCGTCAACAACGTCGTCATCAGCTTTTTTCGCACCTTCACCTGCTTCAGCGCCTTCGGCCCCTTTAGCAGCTTCGGTTTGTTTGTACAGCTCTGCAGAAAGTTCATACAGCGGTTTAGTCAAGGCTTCGGTATCGGCTTTGATTTTTTCCAGGTCTTCACCTTTCAGAGTTTCTTTCAAGGTATCAAGCGCTGCCTGTACTTTACCGATCAGCTCTTCAGAGCCTTTGCCTTCCATATCTTTAATGGTTTTCTCGGCCTGATAGCAGAGAGAATCGGCATTGTTGCGTACTTCAACGCCTTCTTTACGTTTTTTATCGGCTTCGGCGTTAGCTTCTGCTTCTTTGACCAAACGGTCGATTTCATCCTTATCCAGCGTACCGGAAGAAGTGATAGTGATTTTTTGTTCCTTACCGGTGCCAAGATCTTTGGCGCTTACATTTACGATACCGTTAGCATCAATATCGAAAGCAACTTCGATCTTCGGTACTCCACGGGGAGCAGCCGGGATACCGGAAAGCTCGAAACGGCCGAGAGTTTTATTGTCGGCAGCCATTTCACGCTCGCCCTGCAATACATGGATATCAACGGAAGGCTGATTATCGGCAGCAGTAGAAAATACCTGTTTGCGGGAAGTCGGAATAGTGGTATTACGCTCAATAATCTTAGTGAAAACACCACCCAAAGTTTCGATACCCAAAGACAACGGAGTTACGTCAAGTAGGAGTACGTCTTTAACTTCGCCTGCCAGAACGCCGGCCTGGATAGCTGCGCCAACAGCGACACATTCATCAGGGTTTACACCGCGATAAGGCTCTTTGCCGATGAATTTTTTCAAAGCTTCCTGTACAGCCGGGATACGGGAAGAACCGCCAACTAAGATAACTTTATTGATATCGGAAGCAGATAAACCAGCGTCAGCCATAGCCTTACGGGTCGGTTCCATTGTGCGTTCAACAAGATCGGCAGTCAATTCATCAAATTTAGCGCGGGTCAGGTCCATATCCAAATGCTTAGGACCTTCAGCACCGGCAGTAATAAACGGCAGGTTGATGTTGGTAGTCAAGACGCCGGACAACTCGATCTTGGCTTTTTCAGCTGCTTCACGCAAACGCTGCATGGCCATACGGTCATTGCTCAGATCAATGCCTTCGTTTTTCTTGAATTCAGCAACCATCCAGTCAACGATTTTCTGGTCGAAATCATCGCCGCCCAAATGAGTGTCGCCGTTAGTAGCTTTTACTTCAAATACGCCGTCGCCGACATCAAGGATAGATACGTCGAAGGTACCGCCGCCAAGGTCATAAACCATAACAGTGTGATCATCGCTTTTATCAATACCATAAGCCAGAGAAGCAGCAGTAGGCTCGTTGATGATGCGCAGAACTTCCAAGCCTGCGATCCGGCCTGCGTCTTTAGTTGCCTGACGCTGGCTGTCGGAGAAGTAAGCAGGAACAGTGATAACAGCCTGCGTTACTTTTTCACCCAAATATTTTTCTGCATCTTCTTTCAATTTTTGCAGGATCATTGCAGAAATTTCTTCAGGAGAATATTTTTTATCATCAATTGCTACTTTATAGTCAGTACCCATATGACGTTTGATAGAACTGATAGTCCTGTCAGGATTGGAAACCGCCTGACGTTTTGCCAGTTGGCCCACCAACCTCTCACCGTTTTTGGAAAAGCCAACTACGGACGGAGTTAAACGGCTGCCTTCCTGATTAGTGATAACGGTAGGTTCGCCGCCTTCCATTACTGCTACTACAGAGTTAGTAGTACCTAAGTCAATACCAATTACTTTAGACATGATTTATTCCTCCTTGGGTTTATATGTTAATTTTAATTTATGTAGCAACTATTCGTTGCTGATAACTTTTACCTTGCTGTGCCGGATAACTTTATCACGCAGCTTATAGCCCTTTTCCAGAACCATTTCTACAATGTCCTCATCCATATCGGGATTCTGTCCTCTCATCACAGCTTCATGCAGCTCGGGATCGAATTTTTCGCCCTGGGCCTTTATTTCCTCTACGCCCAAATCTTTAAAAGTCTGCTCAAACTGACGTCTGATCATTTCAATACCGGAATAAATACCTGCAGCATCATCCGATTTTTGAGCAGCAGCCTCAGCACGTTCGAAATTATCCAGAACTTTTAAAAATTTCCCGACAACATCAGCTGTAACAAAAGTTGCCAGCTGTTCGCGTTCGGAAGTATTGCGGCGGCGGAAATTATCAAAATCTGCCTGCAGCCTCAAAACACGATTTTGCAGCTCCTCGATTTTGGCATCCTTTTCATCCTGTTCAGGAGTTTTTTCTTCAGCAGCTCCCTCACTCTTTTTTGCGGCAGTCTCATCGACTCCAGCAGCATCGGCTGCATTCGTTTGAGTTTCCTGCTGAGGTGTTTCTTCGGCAGTTGTTTGCTTTGAGTTCTCTTTCAAATCTTCTGTTTGCAAAACACTTCCTCCTTATAGTCTTTTTACTTATCTAAAATTGTCCGCAGATACTTATGCAGGTAATCCATTACAGAAATGACCTTACCATATTCCATACGGGTAGGACCTAAAACTGCCATCGTACCTACGATCTGACCATTCAGGCGATAAGTAGCCTGAACCATACTGCAATCCTGAATGCCGGTAAATTTATTTTCAGAACCTATCGTTACCCTGAGGCCTGAATCTTCACCGCCCTGCAGAAGATCCTTCAGGACCTTTTCTTCTTCTAATATGCCAAGGAGATTTCTGACTCTTTCCACATCGCGGAATTCCGGTTGATTAAGCAGCTGTTTTGTACCGCCCAAAAATACCTTTTGTTCCTGCCTGCGCCCTGTAATTTTACGTACGGCCTGCAGCAATGATGAGAAAATCAGTTTATCCTCGACCACATCTGTATGGACATTCTGTAAAAGCTCCACAGAAATATCACTGAGATTACGGTCTTCCAGTAATTTACTCATTTTACCTGCCAGATAATCCATTTCCTCTGGAGACATTCCCAAAGGGATATCAACAACGTTAGTATCAATGCTGCCATCATCGGCCACGATACATAAAATAGCATGCTGGCTGTCAAGCGGTAAAAATTTCAAATAACGGAAATTTGCAGTAGTCTGCTGATTAGTCAAAACCATAGAAACATTTTGTGTCATACGAGACAAGATCTTGGCCGTGGACTGGAAAATATCATCGATATTACGGCGGCGCTCATTATACCAGCCATCTATCAAAGCCATATCATTGTCTGTCAATGTCCCTGGTTCAATCAGAGAATCAACATAAAAACGATAAGCCTGAGCAGATGGAATACGTCCCGCCGAAGTATGCGGCTGTTCCAGATACCCAAGAAGCTCAAGATCTGACATCTCATTGCGGATCGTTGCCGGACTGAGCCCCAGGTCATACTTGCGGGCAATGGTACGGGAACCAACTGGTTCGGCTGATGAAATGTAGTCTTCTATGATAATTTGCAGGATCTTTTTCTTTCTTTCGTTTAACACGATCCCACCTCCAACTCGATTGTTAGCACTCATCTCTTTAGAGTGCTAACACCTTGATATTAGAATAGCACTGACCTTAACAGTTGTCAACAGATTTTTCTTACTTCACAAATATTTCAAAGATTTCGTTGCTGAAGCGCATCCCTTGCTCTGTCAGCCTCATCCGTCCGTGCCTGTCATCCAGAATAAGTAAATTTTCTTTAATAAATTTTTCTAATTCACTGCCAAATTCTAACATCACATCACAATCAAAGCGCTGCCTGGTTTCCATTAAATCGATTCCGGCCGCTGTACGCAAACCCATAAATAAATACTCAGCCAGCTGCGTTTCCCTCGTTAATTCTTCAATTGTTCCGGTAGTCTTACCAATATTAATGCCGTCAATATAGTCCATAACGGCAGCCGTTGATGTGAACCGTCTGTTACCGTCAAAACTGCAGGCAGCACTGCCAAAAGACAAATAAGGAAGATATTGCCAGTAAACAAGATTATGCCTGGACTCCTGCCCTGCTGCCGCATAATTGGAGATCTCATACCTATGCAGTCCCTGTGCCGCCAGATACTCCTGCACTAATTCATACATTGCCAGCTGAGTATCTTCGTCCGGCAGCTGCAGCTTCCCCTTGTCCACAAGCTCTGCCAAAGGCGTCTTTTCTTCAACTGTCAAGCCATATACCGACAAATGCTGCAAACCTATGTTAACCAACGCCCGCAGGCTGGTACCCAATGTTTGTAAAGTTTGTTCCGGTAAACCATAGATCAGATCGGCACTTATTCTTGTAAACCCTGCCCTCTCAGCCATCTCAACAGCCTGCAGAGCCTCTCTTGCCGTATGTATCCTGCCCACTGCGCGCAATTCGCCATCGTTAAGACTTTGAACGCCAAAACTTATGCGATCAAAACCCAGCTCTCTAAAAAACCGTAATTTAGCTAAATCAGCTGTACCAGGATTGACTTCGATCGTTACCTCTGCCGGCTGCCACCAGCAGCCATTTTTTTGCAAAGCTTCTACCAGCTTAGCCAAAAGCTTTTCAGGCAGCAGTGAAGGTGTGCCGCCGCCAAAATACAGCGTTGCCTGCTCTGCAACAGGCAGTATATTACTGCGCCGCGTCATTTCGATGCAGACAGCGTCTACATACTTGGGCATTATTTCCATATCAAAGCCGGCATATGAAGCGAAGTCACAATATAAACATTTTTGCAAGCAAAAAGGGGTATGTACGTATACCCCTTGGATTTGTTCCCATTTTTGCATTTTAATCCATCTTCAAAATCGCCATAAAAGCCTCTTGCGGCAATTCTACACTGCCAACCTGCTTCATGCGTTTTTTACCTTCTTTTTGTTTTTCCAGCAATTTACGTTTACGGCTGATATCACCGCCATAACACTTGGCCAGCACGTCTTTACGCATGGCCCTTACGTTTTCGCGGGCAATTACTTTATTGCCTATCGCGGCCTGCACAGGAATTTCAAACATCTGGCGCGGGATCAGACTGCGCAGTTTTTCTACCAGCTGACGCCCACGGGAAACAGCTTTTTCGCGGTGCACTATCGCCGACAGCGCATCCACCGGTTCTCCATTCAGTAAAATGTCTACTTTTACAAGACTGGAAGCACGGTAACCTGCCAATTCATAATCCAAAGAAGCATAACCGCGCGTCACTGACTTCAACCGGTCAAAATAATCATAGATGATCTCGCTCAGCGGTAATGCGTAATGGATCATAACCCTCGTTTCGTCTAAATAGGTCATATTCTCATACTCACCGCGTTTTTCCTGCGAAAGTTCCATTACTGCGCCAACATAATCTTTAGGTACAATGATCGTAGCGTTGACATAAGGTTCTTCAACATGGTCTATAACTGTCGGATCAGGGAAATTGGACGGATTATCGACCAGCTCCACATCACCATTAGTACGAAACACCTGATAAATAACGTTGGGCGCCGTTGTGATCAGCGTCAAATTATATTCCCGCTCCAGCCGTTCTTTAATAACGTCCATATGCAGCAGTCCCAAAAAACCGCAGCGGAAACCAAAGCCAAGCGCTACCGATGTTTCCGGTTCAAAAACCAGAGACGCATCGTTGAGCTGTAATTTTTCCAGCGCGTCCCGCAAATTATCATAATCCGAATTTTCTACCGGATAAAGGCCACAGAAAACCATCGGCGTTGCCTTGCGATAACCAGGCAGCGCCTCGGCCGCCGGATTATTGGCATCAGTAACCGTATCGCCTACACGCGCATCTTTAACATTTTTGATTGCAGCAGCAAAAAAGCCAACCTGCCCAACTTCCAGCGAATCTACATTAACAAGATTAGGCTTGAACACGCCAACCTCTGTTACCTCAAATTCAGCGCCGGTCGCCATCATCCTGATTTTCATACCGGGTTTTATGCGACCGTCAATAACACGCACATACAAAACAACGCCTTTATAAGCGTCAAATTTAGAATCGAATACCAACGCTTTTAAAGGACTGCCGCTGTCGCCTGAAGGTGCCGGCACCTTAGCTACAATAGCCTCCAGCACATCTTCGATACCAAGGCCTGTCTTGGCACTGGTCAAAACAGCTTCCGAAGCATCGATCCCGATGACCTCCTCAATCTCATGCTTGACCCGTTCAGGATCGGCACTGGGAAGATCGACCTTATTGATGACCGGAATAATTTCCAGATCATTATCTAAAGCCAGATAGACATTGGCCAGAGTCTGTGCTTCTATTCCCTGAGTTGCATCAATAACAAGCAACGCACCTTCACAGGCAGCCAAAGCCCTGGAGACCTCATATGTAAAATCTACATGTCCAGGCGTATCAATAAAGTTAAGCATATACTCTTCACCGTTTTGAGCCTGATAACTGCTGCGCACAGCCTGTGCCTTGATCGTAATGCCGCGCTCACGCTCCAGATCCATCGAATCGAGTATCTGTGCCTCCATCTCGCGTTTTGTCAGCGTACCAGTATATTCTATCAATCTGTCGGCCAAAGTAGATTTGCCATGATCGATATGGGCAATTATAGAAAAATTACGGATCTTTTTCTGGTCCATCATATTCTCCTTCATATATAATCTTGCTCAAGCGGAAAACCCGCCGTAAATTCATCGCAAAATATTATATCATTTTTGCCTATGGTTAAGCAAATACTAACTCTTTTTGATCAACTTTCTTTAAATCAGCAGCTGCTGCGATAAAAAATATTTATATTAAAGATTATGAAAGTATATATAACTGTGTTTAACGCTACTTCACAAATAATTTACAGCAAATCACGGCTTGAACCTGTTACAATATAAGTAATAATAGAATAATATTTATTAGGAAAGGATGTTTTATTATGGATACTTTAACTGCTATTGCAACCCGTCGTTCTACCCGTATGTATAAACCTGAACAAATAAGTGATTCCCAGCTGCAAACCGTTTTAGCCGCAGGCTGGGCTTCACCCGTAGGTCACGGAGCATATGGAGAATTATATATCTCTGTTGTACAAAATCCCAAGATCCTCGAAAATTTCGCAGAATACTGCGGACAGGCCTTTGGCAACCCCAAATACAATCCATTTTACGGAGCACCAACTCTGATCGTAGTTTCAGCCAAACCCAAAGATGATGGTCAGCTGGTCTATATAGCTGACGTTGGCTGTATTCTGGAAAATATGCAATTGGCTGCTACTGATATCGGTCTTGGCTCCGTTTATCTCTGGGCACTTCTAAACAGGATTCCGCAAAGCCCTCAATTTGTAGCCAGCCTTGAACTGCCGGAAGGTTTTAAACCGGTTTCTGCTCTGGCGCTGGGTTATCCTGCAAAGCCGCTTGAAAAACGTTCTTTTACTGACATTAAACCTGAACGTATTGCCACTAAAATCATTAAATAAAGTATTTTGCAGAATAATTTGCAGAAAGGCCTTGCAGAATTAACTCCTTCGTGGTAGAATACTTTAGTAAACGTATTTAATTGTAGGAGGTGAATTCGTTGCCGAACATTAAATCTTCCATCCGTAGTGTAAAAACCGACGCAGAACGTCGTGCAAAAAATGCTCCGATCAAGGCTGCTATCCGCAATGCTGCTCGTAAAGTAGTTGCTGTAACCGAGACCGGCTCTCAAGATGAAGCAAAAGCAACTTTTGCAGCTGCAACCGGTTTGATTGATAAAGCTTCTCGTAAAGGTATTATCCATAAGAATGCTGCAAACCGCAAAAAATCCAGACTTGCTAAAAAAGTCAATGCTATGGACTAATCTCTACAGCGCTTAAAGCCTGCTCAAATGAGCAGGCTTTTTTATTGCCTTCACCCTAACATCAAAAAAGCTCATTCCCGAGGGAATGAGCTTTTAATATTTTATAGATGAGTTAGTATTATCTGCCTAACCAGGAACGGGCACTTTTTTTAACAGCTTCCTTATCTACTTCTACGTGATTAGGCGCATACATCAGCAAATTTTCGCTGACCTTGGAAACAGTTGCACCGATAATGTAACTTACACCGTTCAGATAATCAAAAATACGGTTTTTCATTGCAGAATCAACAGCGTCAAAAGATACCATCAGTGTTGCACCGCTCATTAAAGAATCAGCATACTCACGTACGTCACTGAATTGACGCGGAGAGCGCACCAAAATATCCATATGACCGCCTTTTACCAAGTACGGACCACTATAAACTTGATCGTCTTCTACATCGCTATGCCAAAGCTTACGTGCAGCATTTTTTAAATCCATCTTTTACGCCTCCAAACGTCCTTGTTGTCAGATATGCCAACTGCCTACTTCTACATAAATTCTTAAAATCCTTCTTTTTTAGAAAAATTTTTATATTTTTGTATTATCATGCTTTATTGCGGGAACGCTGACGTCCGCGTTCAACACGATCAAGGATCTTTTTGCGCATCCGAATGTTTTTCGGAGTAACTTCGACCAGTTCATCATCGTTGATATGTTCCAAAGCCTGCTCTAAAGAGAACGTCTTAGGCGGAATCAGGCGAACGGTATCATCACTGCCGCTGGCCCGCATATTGCTGACGTGTTTTTTCTTACAGGGGTTAACATCCATATCATCTTCACGACTGTTTTCGCCGATAATTTGACCTTCATACACCTGTTCGCCGGGGATAATAAACATCGTCCCACGTTCCTGCGCATTGCCGATACCATAAGACGTCGTTTCGCCATTTTCAAAAGCAACCAGACTGCCTCTGGTACGGCCGGGAATCTCACCTTTATAATCAGCATAACCTGCAAAAACATGGTTCATAACACCATTGCCTTTAGTATCAGTCAGGAACTGATTGCGGAAACCAATGAGCCCGCGGGCAGGAATCATAAATTCCATACGCAGATAACCGGCCATTTCTGTCATATTGGTCAGCTCAGCTTTGCGCAGACCAAGACCTTCCATGACCGCACCCATAAATTCCTGCGGTACATCGATAGTCAAAGCCTCCATAGGCTCCTGCAAAGTACCTGTTTCGTCATGATGCATGATTACTTTAGGTTTGCCTACCTGCAGCTCATAGCCTTCACGGCGCATAGTTTCGATCAGGACCGACAAATGCAGCTCGCCGCGTCCGGAAACAATAAATGCGTCAGGGCTTTCAGTTTCTTCTAAGCGCATCGAAACATTGGTTTTGATTTCTTTAAACAGACGGTCACGCAAATGACGGCTGGTAACATATTCACCCTCACGTCCTGCAAAAGGACTGTTATTAACGGAGAATACCATGGACAAAGTAGGTTCATCAATACTGATACCCTGCAATTTCTCCGGGTTTTCAGCATCAGCAATGGTATCACCGATATTGGCATCAGCAAGACCGATCAGGGCTACGATATCACCGGCGCCAACTTCCTGAGTCTCAACGCGTTTCAGCCCTTCATAAGTATAAAGACGGCCGATTTTCGCTTTACGCTCTCCTTCTTCATCCATCAAAGTGATCGTTTCACCGTTATGGATAGTACCGCGAATCACACGTCCGACAACGATACGTCCTACATAATCGTCATAATCCAGTGTATTGACCAGCATTTGCAGCGGAGCCTCTACTTCAACGTCAGGTGCGGGAATATTTTCCAGAATGACTTTAAAGAGCGGTTCTAAATTGTCGCTTTCTTCTTCCATCGTCAATTTAGCAATACCGTTACGGGCAGAAGTCAATACTACCGGAAATTCCAGCTGATCATCATCAGCGCCCAGTTCAATAAACAAGTCTAAAACTTCATCGATAACTTCCTCAACACGTTGGTCAGGACGATCGATCTTATTGATAACTACAATCGGCTTCAAATGCTGTTCTAATGCTTTACGCAAAACATATTTAGTCTGCGGCATTGGGCCTTCATAAGCATCTACCAATAACAATACGCCGTCGACCATAGTGAGTACGCGCTCAACTTCGCCGCCGAAGTCGGCATGGCCCGGGGTATCAAGAATATTGATTTTAGTCCCTTGATGCATAACTGCTGTATTTTTCGCCAAAATAGTGATACCACGTTCGCGTTCCAAAGCGTTGGA
The DNA here is from genome assembly GCF_958349595.1 of uncultured Phascolarctobacterium sp. Classification (NCBI taxonomy): domain Bacteria; kingdom Bacillati; phylum Bacillota; class Negativicutes; order Acidaminococcales; family Acidaminococcaceae; genus Phascolarctobacterium; species uncultured Phascolarctobacterium sp. The sequence goes on from NZ_CATWDQ010000005.1 coordinate 150,420, forward strand.
GTCCATTACACGTTCTTCAACATGCTCGTTAGCACGAAAAATATTGCTTTGCTTCAGCATTGCATCCACAAGCGTGGTCTTGCCATGGTCAACGTGGGCAATAATGGCAATATTGCGTAAATCATTTCTTAACATAAATCCTATCTTCCTCTCTTTTGAGCAGACGGCCTGCCGCCTGTAAATCCAAACCGAGCTATGCCATATACAACAAAAGCCTGCGGTCAAATAAAGCCACTCTAAAATTAATGAAGGATGCTTGTCAAGAAGCATCCTTCACTATGACTAATTAATTATATTCTTTTTAACTTACTCTGTCAACAAAAAACACTATTTTACTATACCTGGAAGCCATGTAGCGATCTCCGGGAAGATACATAACAGTAAAATTTCCAGTGCCATAATTATGCCAAAAGGAATTACGCCCTGTATGATCTGCGTCATTTTACTGTCAGGGCTGATCCCCTGTAAAACAAACAGATTCATTCCCACTGGTGGTGTAATCAGCGCCAACTCCAAATTGATCAGCATTACAACATTGAACCAGATCGGGTCGAACCCCAATTTCAGAATAATCGGATACAGGATCGGCAAAGTAATGAAGATAATCGAGATAGATTCCAAAATACAACCCAAAACCAAAAGCAGAATATTGATCGCTATAAAAATGATCCAACGGCTGGTTTCCATCTCGGCCACTAAACTTGTCAGGGCCTGAGGCACCTGCAGGATAGTCAGAACAAACCCGAACAGAGTTGCACCGATCATGATCGCGAAAATCATCGAAGTAGTTTTGACCGTATCCAGCAAAATTTCAGGCATATCTTTAAACCCCAGCGTACGGTAAATAACAAAAGTGATAAACAAACTGTAAACCGTACCTATAGCCGCAGCTTCTGTAGGAGTAAATGCGCCTGTATAAATACCGCCGACAACAAGCACCGGCAGCAGCAGTCCCCAAAAAGAACTTTTTAAGGCTTTTAAACGTTCACTCCAGCTCGCCGCTTCCTGCAGCGGCAGCTTACGGGAACGGTAAACTACAACTGCAATAAACAGCAGCGTTAAAATAGCTCCCGGAACAACGCCCGACATAAAGAGCTGTCCTACTGATTCGCCAGTGATCGCACCATACAAAATCATCGGGATCGATGGCGGGATCAGAATACCCAGTGTACCGCCTGCGGCAACAGCACCTAAAACCAGTGTCCGTTCATAACCACGCGCCAGCATTTCCGGAATAGCTATTGCCCCGATAGTAACCGCGCAGGCAACGGACGAACCTGTAATAGCGGCAAAAATAGCACAGGCAAAAACTGTAGCTACACCTAAACCGCCAGGCAAATGACGCAGCCATTTATTACCAAGTTCAAATAAATCATTACCTACTTTTCCTGTTAAAAGGATCTGGCTCATCAAAATATATAGCGGCACAGCTGTTAAAACAAAATCATCCAGAGATTTGTAAGCCAAAATCGGTATCTGGGTCAGAGAGGAACCCCCGCCCATAAAAGCAAACATACCAAAAAGTCCTGCCGTACCTAACGAAAAGGCTACTGGCAGCCCCAGAACCAGCAAACCCAGTAAGAGAATGGTAAAAATTATCAGCATTTATAATTTACCTCCTCACTGAATTCACCGCTGCTGATCTTTTGGATATCAACCAACAGCGTTCGTATGAACTGCAGAAGCAGCAAGCCTATACCTATTGGCAGTGACATCTGTGGAATCCACATCGGAGTACGCAGAGTACTTGGCGAAGTATTGTCCATTTCATATGAAAGCAGCGCCATATCCAGAGATTGTATTACAAATACGACACAGAAGAAAATACCGACAATGGTTGTAAAAAGTTCGATATAACAGCGGGTACGTACTGATAAATGACTTAAAACGATATCGACATGGATATGCTTTCCCGCCGCGTAAGTAACAGACATCCCCAAAAATCCTGCAATCAAAACGCAGTATACAGAAAGTTCGATCGACCATTCTGTCGGAGCGTTGAACAGCCCACGCATCACAACTTCGTAAAAGACCATCAACGCCGGCAGCAATAATAAAATACCGGCAATGATACCTACTACTTTAGTAACAGCGTTCAAAAATTTCTCATAGATCTCGAGCGCTCTTTTCAACTCTTTTTCCTCTCATTCTTTCTAAAAATAAAGACCGCTGCCGCTTATGGCAGCGGTCACTCACTAACTTGTTTATTGTTTGCTGCAGATCTCGATCAATTCTTTGCCCAGGTCGCCGGTATGTTTTACAAACACATCCCAAACCGGTTTAGTAGCGGCCTGCCAGGACGGCAGATCGGCTTCTGGAACAACATATACCTGCATCCCTTTTTCTTTCAGTTTCTCTAAAGCAGCCATATCTTCTGCTTTAGCATTTTTACGCAGCTCGTCACGCACTTCATTCGCAGCTTCAGTTACTATTTTTTGCTGTTCCGGAGTCAGCTTTTGGAAAGACTTTTCATTCATTGCCAAAATAAATTCCGGATACGCATGATTAGTAATAGTCAAATATTTGGTAACCTCAAACATCTTACGGTCATACATGGCTGTAGTGCCGGAAGTTTGTCCATCGACAACACCGCGCTGAATCGCCATATAAACTTCACCGGACCCCATCGTTACAGGAGAAGCACCCAATGCTTTTATTGTTTCGGAAGGCAATTCACCATAACCGCGCAGTTTCAGACCCGCAAAATCTTCCGGTTTAGTGATTTCTTTTTTGCTGTTAGCAAACTGAACAAAACCGTAATCGGCCCAGATCACCGGACGCACGCCTTTCTTTTTCAATTCGGCAGATAATTTATCACCCAAACCGCCATCAATAGCATGATCTACTTTTTCATAGCTGGGAAATAAGAACGGCACATCAAAAACTTCCATAGCAGGAATAACAGTTGACCACATCGCCGTAGAATTGAGTCCCATATCAATACCGCCGGACATGATAGCGTCATTCATGCTTTTATCGTTGAACAGCTGACCCGAAGGATAGATATTCAGGGTGATAGTGCCTTTGGATTTTTCTGCAAGCTTTTTGTTGAAAGCTTCCATTCCCTGAGCTAAAGGATGTGCCGTCGGCAGATTGTGCGCCAGTTTCAGAGTGACCTTTTCTCCGCCGGCAGCCTTTTTCTCACCACTGCCGCCGCAGCCTGCGGTCACCACCAAAGCCATAATCATAGCTGCAGCTAATGTAGTTTTAATCATTCTGGACATTTTCATGATCTTCACCTCATCAAATTTTTATTTATAGCGTTTTTCCAGTTCCATATAGCTTTCAAGACCAATAAACCGATTAAAATCACTAAAATGCATCATTTTATCTTCATAACCTTTAGTAGTCCCTGTTTCATGCAGCACCGTCATCGCCTCTTTAAAAGCCTGTGTAATCACATATAAAGCACTGCAGGGCCAAAAGACTATTTTAAAGCCGATATTTTCCAGATCCTTCGCTGTCAAATTCGGCGTTCTGCCGCCTTCGATCATATTGGCAATCAGCACTGTATCGGGAAAGGCCCTGGCGATAGTTTCCAATTCTCCGATATTCTGAGGCGCTTCAATGAACAAAGCTTCCGCGCCGTTAGCCAAATACAGCTTGCCGCGTTCGATAGCATCATCAAGTCCGTTAACAGCTCTGGCATCAGTCCTGGCAATCAGCAAAAAATCGCTGTCAGTTCTTGCATCTGCCGCTGCCCGCAGCTTTCTGGCATGTTCTGCAGCCTCGATCACCTGCTTACCGGCCATATGCCCACAACGCTTGGGCCAGACCTGATCTTCAAAAAGTACCGCCGCTGCTCCGGCACGTTCATATTCCTGCATAGTACGGCGTACGCTTAAAGCGTTACCATAACCAGTATCGCCATCAGCAAATACCGGCAGTTCAGTTGCATCCACAATGCCTTTTAAAGCCTGCGTCATTTCCGTCATCGACAGATAGCCAACATCCGGCTGTCCCAATCTGGAAGCAGCAATACTGTAACCTCCCATAACCAGGGCTTCAACCCCTACTTCAGCCGCAATCTTAGCCGTCAGGGCATCATATACGCCCGGCAAAACAAGAATATCCGGCTTTTGCAGCAACTCCTGCAGACGTTTGCGCTGCTTGTTCATTTTCTTCCCCTCCCTTAATCTCAACAAGACCAACAAAAAGCCCCTACCGGCATAGCCGATAGGGGCGTTAGTACGCGGTACCACCCTAAATTATACTCTGAGGCCTTAACGCAGCCCTGCGCTTTTTCCTACATAACTACCTCAGAAAAAGAGTTCCTGGGTGAGAGGACTGATTTTTATGCTTACCGGCTCGCATCTACCGCCGGCTTTCTGAAAGCCTTCCACTGTCCATTCCCAGTCATAACCTGTAATCTAATAATTTGTTGAAATATTGAGATAAGTATAACAATCCCTTAACAACCTGTCAATATATTTTTAAAAATATTTTGTCATCTCGTTTTTTCTCGCACAATCGTATTAATTTTATACTACTTTTAGCCATTCGTTAAAGAAAAAACAGCGGCTGTACTGAATATACGGCCGCTGTCAGAAAAACTTCAAAATATATGTTTATCAGTTAAGAATCCTTTTCGCTCCATAAAAACGCTCATCCCAATAAGGTCCAAACGCTTCGCCTTCGATTACACCATTTTTAGTGCCGGCATAAATAAATTTACCGTCACCGCTGTAAATACCACAGAAGGTTGCCCCCGGCCCATCAGTACTGTAAAACACCAGATCGCCCGGCAGCAAATCATCCTTGCCGACGCGCTGCCCTACATCATATTGCTCATCAACAGTTCTCGGCAAGGCAATACCGCTTTCACCAAATACATACTGCACATAACCGGAAGCATCAAAGCCTTCTGACGGAGAACTGCCTCCCATTTTAAAAGGTGTCCCCACCAAAAGATAAGCATTTTCAATAATATTACCGCGCAGACTGGAATACTCAGCCGCATATACTACTGCCTCTGGCTGCACAGTTGTCCAAACAGCTCCGGCCGGCAAGGCCAGCGCTATACCCAACGCAGTACAAATCGCCAGACGTTTACATAAACTACCATAATTCATGATTTTTTAAAACTCCTTTACTTGCACAAACTTTTACAGTGATGAAAGCATATCATCCACATATTTTTTGATCTTTTCCATTTTCTTACGAATACCGACAGCTTTATCACCGTCACGCGCCACGATCTGCTCAATTTTAGTACGATACTGCAAATAAGAACTTTCAAACTGCCGCAGATACTCTCTGAGCGCGGCAACTTCAGGAACTGTTGCAACGATATTAGAAGTCGTAACATTCCATTCAGTACCGCTGATCGTTATACTGTCTCCATATTGAGGTATGTAAGCCGCTGTACCCAAACGGCGCTGCAATTCATCAGCAAAATTACTTGCGGCATCAAACTCACCATGCGTAACAAAAAATGCTTTCGGCGGCTGTTTCATCTTGCCGTACCATTCCAGCAGCTGCTCCTTATCCGCATGCGCCGAAAACCCCTTCATATTGTAGATCTTAGCGTTGACTCTGATGTCTTCTCCCATGATCTTGACTTGCCGTGCACCTTCAATCAAGCGGCGTCCCATCGTACCTTCAGCCTGATACCCGGCAATAATGACCGAGCAGTTCCCCTGCCAGAGATTATGCTTCAAGTGATGCAGGATACGTCCTGCATCAGCCATACCGCTGGCCGAAACAATGATCTTGGCTCCCGGCATCTCGTTGATCATCCGTGATTCCTGTGCCGTCGCTGTAAAACGCAGATTAGGTATCGCCAGCAGCCTGTTGCCATGCATTTCATACAAAGCCCGCGCTTCTTCGTCATATTCCTGAGGATTGGTCAGGGTGATAGCCGTAGCTTTGCTGGCCATAGGACTGTCGATAATGATCGGTACCTGTGGGATACGGCCTTCCTGCAGCAGCTTCTGGAAATAATACAGCAGCACCTGAGTCCGCCCGACAGCAAAAGCAGGAATAACCACATTGCCGCCCTTCGCAACAGTATCATTGATAATCTCAGCCAGTTCAGCTTCTTTGTCATAGACCTTATGCACACGGTTGCCATAAGTTGATTCAGTAATAATAAAATCTGCGCCGGAAATATCTTCCGGGTCTTCAATAATTGGCTGATTAGGCTGCCCGATATCTCCGGTAAAGACAAGCTTCGTCGTTTTCCCGTCTTCATTCACAAAAACTTCCACGATCGCCGAACCTAAAATATGACCGGCAACCTTAAATTTAACCTGCACCCCAGGAAGGACCTCAAGCATTTCACCAAATTCGTGCGTCCGAAAATGCTGCAAAGCTTTATAAGCATCATCAACAGTATATAACGGTTCTACCACAGATTTACCCGCACGCAGGCCTTTACGGTTGGCAAACTCCGCATCAGATTCCTGGATATGAGCGCTGTCCGGCAGCAAAATCGTACAAAGCTCCAAAGTAGTCTTAGTACAATGTACAGGACCCTTATACCCATGTTTTATCAGCTTGGGTATCAAGCCGCTGTGATCGATATGAGCATGAGTCAGTACCACTGTATCGATAGAATCAGGTGCAAAAACAAACTCTTTCTCATTAAAAGCAGTAATCATTTTTGAACCCTGGAACATCCCGCAGTCCAGCAGCATTTTTTTATTACCTATTTCAAGTAAATAACAAGAACCCGTGACCATCCTTGTGGCACCTAAAAAGGTGATTTTCATAGCGGTCCCTCCCTGTTTAAATTCTTAATAGATATATTCTGCATTCAAAAATTATTCCCTGCCCCATAATCAATAAATTCACTGCCTTGTCACAAAGCTGCTTTAATTTCTACCGCCGGCAGTTACTGCAATTACCACAGCTTTCGTCTGTTTCCTGGCCAAAATATGACAACAGATATTTACGCAGGCAGCCCTTAGTAAAACAATAACCTTCCATATCGCGCAATTTCTGATAAGCATTGGTCAGCCAGGTCTTCTTTTCTTCTGTGCTGCACTCCCGCTGTTCACAACTATATTCCAGCAGCTGACGCTGCTGCATCACGTCACGCCGCTCAAAAAGCAGCACACATTCAGCAGGCAAACCGTCACGACCGGCCCTACCTGCTTCCTGATAATATCCCTCTACATCAAGCGGCAAGGTATAATGCAGGACAAAGCGCACATCCGGCTTATCTATCCCCATACCAAAAGCATTGGTTGCTACCATAAAACGCAGTTCATTCTGAATAAAAGCATTCTGATTTCGCTGCCGTTCCTCCATCGTTAATCCGGCATGATAACGTCCTGCCGGATAGCCCCAGGCATTAAGGTCATTATATACATCCTCTGTTTGTCTCTGCGTCGCGCAGTAAATGATCCCACAGCCGTTTTGCTCGGGCAGCCAGCCTCGCAGAAAACGCCTTTTGACCATTGGTTTTTCTACCCGGAAAGTAAGGTTGCTTCTGTCAAATCCGGCAACCAGCTCCAAAGGCTTCTCTAAAGCCAGCGTACAGATTATCTCACGTCTTACAGCCGGCGTTGCCGTTGCTGTAAACGCTGCCACCAAAGGCTGTCCTGGCAGACTGTCTAAAAACGGTCTGATAGACAGATAAGCCGGACGAAACGATTCTCCCCAGCGTACTATACAGTGGGCTTCATCCACAACCACCAAAGCTATTTTCAATTCGCTGACAAACGCTTTAAACTGTTCATTTTGCAGTCTTTCCGGTGAAACATACAGCAACTTGCACTTATTGTTCCGTGCGGCATAAACAGCCGCACCATACTCCTGCTTGCTCATCCCGCTGCTCAAATAAGCGGCTTCTATACCCCGTTCTTTTAAACCTCGCACCTGATCCTTCATCAGCGATATCAAGGGTGAAACAACCAGTGTCAGACCCTCCAGCATCAACGCCGGTAATTGATAGCACAAACTCTTGCCTGCACCGGTAGGCATTACTGCTATAACAGAGCCTCCAGCCAAAAGCTGCTCTACCAATTCTGCCTGACCGTTTCTAAATTCACTGTAACCAAAATACTTTTGTAAAAACACTTCTTTGGTCTGCATATTTCCTCCTTAAACACAACAAGCCTGTGTGCCAGTCGCACTACAGGCTTGTCTGCAATTTTATTTTATAAATTCTTTTCTTTATAGGGGCACAATTCCACCAGTACACATTCGCTGCACAAAGGCTTCCTTGCTTTGCAGATCCTGCGGCCATGCCAAATCAGCCAATGGTGGGCATCACTCCACTTGTTTTTAGGAATAGCTTTCTGCAGTTCCTGCTCTACCGCCAGCGGATCATCACCTTTAGCCAGTCCCAAACGGTGTGAAACCCGGAAAACATGGGTATCGACTGCAATCGCCGGCACCTTATAAACAATACTTGCAACTACATTGGCCGTTTTTTTCCCTACTCCAGGCAGCTTCATCAATTCCTCGATCGTATCAGGAATAACGCTGTCATACACTTCTACCAGCATTTTGCAGGTCGCCAGCAGATTCTTGGCCTTCGAACGGAACAAACCGCAGTCACGGATTTCTTCTTCCAGCTGTTCCTGCGAAAGTGCGCCCATTTTTTCAGGCGTATTATATTTCGGAAAAATACGCGCCGTGATCTTATTGACACGTTCATCCGTACATTGCGCCGACATGATAACTGCCACTAACAATTCAAAAGGCGTTGAATAATGCAGCGCTGTTTCCGTCCCCTTATAAGTTTCTTCCAGCAGCGCTAAAATCGCCTCACGTTGTTGCTTACGCATTAGTTAGTCAGACTCCTTACCGGTGCGGGAATACGACCACCGCGTGCAATAAAGGCATCCGCCTTAAATTTGCTCACGGCAATGATGGGAGCATATCCCAGCAAACCTCCAAATTCTACCTTTTCGCCGACAGTTTTCCCTGGAACGGGTATCAAACGTACGGCAGTAGTTTTATTATTGATCATGCCGATCGCTGCTTCATCAGCAATGATCGCCGCAATAGTTTCAGCCGTCACATCACCGGGAATAGCGATCATATCAAGCCCTACGGAACAAACACAGGTCATGGCCTCAAGTTTTTCCAGTGTCAGGCTGCCGCGTTCAACCGCCGCGATCATGCCTGCATCTTCACTGACAGGGATAAAGGCCCCGCTCAAACCGCCTACGTAGCTCGAAGCCATCAAACCGCCTTTTTTAACGGCGTCATTGAGCATGGCTAAAGTTGCAGTCGTACCAGGTCCGCCACAGCTTTCCAAGCCTATTTCTTCCAGGATATGCGCTACGCTGTCGCCAATAGCCGGTGTCGGAGCCAGCGACAGATCGATGATGCCAAACTGCGTATTCAGACGGCGTGCCGCTTCCTGTGCGACCAGCTGACCTACGCGGGTGATCTTGAACGCAGTTTTTTTGATAGTTTCCGCAACTGCGCCGATATCCTGACCACGCACAGCCTCCAGAGCATGTTTGACCACGCCGGGTCCGCTGACGCCTACATTAATGACAGTTTCAGGTTCGGTAACGCCATGAAACGCACCTGCCATAAAAGGATTATCAGGTACCGCGTTACAGAAAACTACCAGCTTGGCGCAGCCGATAGCGTCACGGTCAGCAGTACGTTCTGCCGCCATTTTAATCACACGGCCCATTTCTGCCACAGCGTCCATATTGATGCCGCATTTTGTTGAACCGACGCTGACAGAGGAACAAACGATATCCGTTACTGCCAAAGCTTCTGGTATCGAACAAATAAGATTTTTATCGCCTTTGGTATAGCCTTTATCCACCAAAGCTGAAAAACCGCCGATAAAATTGACGCCGACTGCTTTGCCGGCTTCGTCCAGCGCCTTTGCCAGCGGAACATAATCATTGCTGTCGCAGCTCTCGCCAACCATTGAGATTGGCGTTACGGAAATACGTTTATTGATGATCGGCACGCCAAGCTCCATTTCCAGCTCTTCGCCGACCTGAACGAGCTTTTCGGCCTTTTTGGTGATCTTATCATATACCTTCTGCGCGGTTACTTTTATATCAGGATGACCACAGTCACGCAGACTGATCCCCATAGTGATCGTACGCACGTCCAGGTTATTCTGCGTTATCATCCGGTTGGTTTCTAAGATATCTTTGATATTGAACATAAACAGCCTCCTAGATACGGTGCATCGCCGTAAAGATTTCTTCGCTTTGAACTCTGATCTCAACGCCGATCTCTTCACCTAAAGCCGTAAAAATATTCTTCAGATCCTGTAATTTAACAGCAGCACCCGTCATATCAGCAATCAAGACCATGTTAAAGAAGCCCTCCATGATATTTTGATTGATATTGAGGATATTTACGCCATGCTCAGCGAGAATATTACTTACTTTAGCAATAATACCGACCTTGTCCTTACCAACGATGGTTAATACGATACGCATACTGTTGTCATCCTTTCCCATAAAACAAATAATAACTACCATGTCTAACACGGTAGTTATTATTGTATCATATTTTCAGCAAAGTTGTGTGTATACATTGCAAATTATAATTATAAAAAATCATCACATTGTAATTTTACAGAGCTGCTGTCAGCTCTTACTATTTTTAGCTTCCTGCATCGCCCTGATCATCGGTTTGATGCCGCCGCTCTGCAGGATATTCATGATATAAGGCGACATCGGCACAGCTGCTGCAGTTGCTCCCGTAGTTATATTTTTGATCACCCCGGCTTCGATGTCTACTTCCACTTCATCTCCCTCAGCAACAATTTTCGTGATCTCGCTGCAGGTAATGACAGGCACGCCTAAATTAATGGCATTACGGAAAAATATCCTGCCAAAAGATTCCGCCAGTACGGCACCGGCACCGACTGCTTTCAAGGTTATTGCCGCATGCTCGCGCGATGAACCGCAGCCAAAATTAGTACCGGCCACAATGATATCTCCCGGCTTGAACTTTTTCACAAAAGCCTCGTCCGCACCATACATCGCATATTTTTTTATATCTTCCACATCCGTATATTCTACAAAACGTCCCGGATAGATCTGATCTGTATCAACGTTTTTACCAAAAACAAACGTTTTCCCTCTGACTGTCGTTTTCATTGCTGTCACCTTCCATTCCCGCAGTCGCCGTCCTTTAGATATGCCGCCGGCTCCGTAATTTTTCCCTCTAATGCCGAAGCTGCCACAGCAGCCGGCGAAGCTAAAAATATCCTGCCGTCTACATGCCCCATCCGTCCGGGGAAATTACGGTTAGTAGAACTTATGCAAACCTCTCCTCCAGCCAGCATCCCCTGATGCACGCCCAGACAGGCAGCGCAGCCGGGAGCCGTTATCGTAGCCCCGGCCTGCATCAGTTCTTTTATGTAGCCAAGCGCCATCGCGTTCTCCATCACCTTTTTGGAAGCAGGCACAACAATCATTCTCGTTGTCTTAGGAATTCGCCGCCCCTTCAAGATCTGCGCTGCCACAGCCAGATCCTGCAGACGCCCGCCTGTACATGAACCCAAATAGGCTTCGTCAACAGGCGTACCTGCATATTCTGCCAGTTCAAAAACATTATCGACACTGGACGGCGCCGCTACCTGCGCTTTGATCTTGCTTACGTCATAAGTAAGCTCTGCCGCATACTTAAAATCAGCATCTGTTTCATAAATTTTATAGGGCCTTGTCACATTACTTTGAAGATACGCCATCGTTACCGCATCAGGCTGAATATAGCTTGTCTTACAGCCCATCTCCGTTGACATATTGCACATACACATTCTCTCCGAAACACTCAATTCATGTACGACGGGCCCGGCAAATTCTACAGCTTTATAAACGCCGTAATCAGCCCCCAGATCGCCGATGATATGTAAAATGATATCCTTGGCAAAAACACCCGGCTGCAGCTTGCCCACCAGATTGATCTTAAATATCTCCGGCACCATAAACCACAGCTTACCCGTGATCATGATCGTTGCCAGATCGGTAGCGCCCACACCAGTCCCAAAAGCGCCAAAGGCCCCGTGAGTCGTCGTATGCGAATCAGTGACCACTACGATCTCGCCCGGATGGACCAGACCTTTATCGGCCAATACCTGATGACATACGCCCTGATCTATATCCATCAATTTTTCGATGCCCTGCTCAAAACAGAATTTTCGGAACTGCTTATGGTTCTCGGCCTGCGTTATCGTCGCACAAGGAGCATAATGATCAAAAAACATCACTATCTTATCTGCATCAAAAACCTTCTCGCCGCCCATTTCGTAAAACGACCTCACCGTCTGCAAGTATAAATCATTGATCCCGGCAATATCCACATCACAGTTAACGATCTCGCCCGTTACGACCTTGCTTTTGCCGGCTTTTTCCGCCAATAACTTTTCAATAGCATGCATAAGCCACACTTCTTTCTTTTTATTGTCTCTACAAATAATTCAACCTGGATATTTAGCTAAAAATTTCAGCAGCGCTTCCAAAACTACCTCAGGCTGCTCTTCCGGCACAAAATGTCCGCACTCTGCCACAGCCAGTCCATCAACATTAGCAGCTCTTTCCTGCCAGCCGCTCATAACGTCCCACAGCTTACCGACAACGCCATCCTTGCCCCATAAAGCCAGGATCGGTACCTGAATAATCCGTTCCCTGTCCGCTTTATCCAGCTCCATATCTATAGTAGCACTGGCGCGGTAATCTTCGCAAATACCATGGAAGGTCATCGGATCACGCAGACAGCGTACATATTCGTCTAAAATCTCCTGCGGGAAACGGATTTTAGCCGCAGGACCGATCTTTAAATTCAGATTATAATTAACAAAACACTCAGGATCTGACGCCAGTACCCTTTCCGGGAAACCCTTCCCCTGAATATAAAAGAACCAGTGCCAGTATTTAGTTGCAAACTCCTGACTGGTATCACGGTACATATCATAAGTTGGTAAAATATCCATCATCGTGCAAGACAGCAGCCGTTCCGGATGATCCATTACCATACGGTGCAGCACTCTTGCTCCGCGGTCATGACCAACGCCGTGAAATTTTTCAAACCCCAGTTTACTCATAACCGCAAACTGATCGTCACCCATCGCCCGCTTGGAATAATTGGCATGGTCCGGTGCTCCTTCAGGCTTGCTGCTGTCACCATAACCCCGCAGATCGGTAAGAACGACCGTATATCGCCCAACGAGGCCAGGCGTCAAAAAACGCCAGATCAAATGTGTCTCCGGATGCCCATGCAGCAGCAAAACAGCTTCACTGCCGCTGCCGCCGACTAAAGTATTGATCTTAATACCGTCACCCACATCAATAAACTGCTGTTTAAACTCAGGAAAATACTTTTGGTCAATAGTCATCTGAGCCACCTCCGTAAATTTTCACATCCGCTTTAATATTCTATTTCTCTGCTTTTATTATCTGCTGCGGCAGCAGTAAAGTAAAATACATATTTCCAATATTAATATAGTTTTTAACTATCAAATAATGCTATAATAAAAGCAGGTTATCAGCAAAATCAGGAGGTTAACTATGACACTTACACAGATGCGCTACTTTTATGAAGTCTGCAAATGGAGCAGCATTACTAAAGCTGCCGCCAGCCTGCATATTTCACAGCCAACTGTCTCTATCGCCATGGCCGATCTGGAAAAAGAAAGCGGCCTGAATCTTTTTCGGCGCGAAGGTAAAAAACTTTCGCTTACCGAAGACGGCAGCCTGCTGTTAAGTAAAATAACTCCTATTTTAGCCAATCTGCAGCAGCTTGACCGCGATATCAAAGATATGGCTCAGAATAAAAACCTCATTCGTCTCGCAGTCCCTCTGCAAATAGGTGTACAGCTGCTGCCGACCCTTTTTCGCGATTTCAGAAAGCTGTATCCTGAAATCGAACTGGAAATAGTGGAAGCTGGCGGTATAGATTCACTGCGCATGATCGAAAACGAAGAACTTGACTTGGCCGTCACCAATTACGACGACAGTTTTTCACCCAATCTGCACTACCGCAAGCTTTTTAAAAGCGAAGCCTGCTTCTGCACTTATCCTGCCCATCCGCTGGCGCAGAAAAAATATGTGGATACCAAAGATATTGCCAACGAACCTCTGGTCCTGCTTAACGGCGGCTTTTTCGTCAACCGTATCATCTATCAAAATTTTCAACAGGCTTTGATCGCCCCAAAGGTGATTTTACATTCATCACAGCTGCATACAGTCAAAAACCTGATCATCAATCAGGTCGCCTCCTCTTTTTTGATGCGCCAGTCCATTACCGCTGCAGACGCCATAGTTCCCATTTCGCTTAAAAAGCCGCTTTTCATCAACTCCGGCATCGTCACCAAGCGTGGCCGGCAAATTTACGGCGACGAGCAAAAACTCATCGATTTTATCTGCGACAACAAGCCGTTGGGCTAAAAAATACAGTGATATTTATTCTATATTTTTATATGTTTCGATAAATATTGGTGATATAATATTTATTAAAATATGACAAAACCAACCATTTCAAGGAGTAAACAACTATGAGCAACATAAAATTATTTCAGTCAAAACAGATCCGCTCTGTATGGAACGAAGAAGAACAGCAATGGTATTTTTCTGTTGTTGATGTTGTCGGCGCTTTAACGGACAGCGTTGACCCAAAGCAATATATAAAAAAAATGCGTACACGCGATCAGCAATTAAATTCCAACTGGGGTACAATTTGTACCCCAGTTAAATTGCTTGCTCCTGATGGTAAAATGCGTAACTCTCAAGCCGCAACTACAAAAGGCATATTACGTATTATTCAATCCATTCCCTCTCCTAAAGCAGAACCATTCAAATTATGGCTTGCCCAAGTCGGCAGCGATAGAATTTCCGAAATAGAAAATCCGGAGTTGGCGCAAAAGCGAATCCGTGATACTTATCGAGCCAAGGGATACAGCGATGAATGGATAGAACAACGTATTCGCGGAATAGCGATTCGGGATACACTGACTGATAAATGGCAGAAGCGCGGCATCAAAGAAGGCAAAGAATATGCAATTCTTACTGCAGAAATCAGTAAAGCAACCTTTGGACTCACACCGACAGAATATAAAAAGTTAAAGTCGCTTGATAGACCCACAGAAAATTTACGTGACCATATGACAGACCTGGAACTTCTTTTCTCTGCACTCGGCGAAGCTTCTACAACAGAGATAGCGAAAACACATGACACTTACGGCATCAATGAAAATACAGCTGCAGCTAAAGCTGGCGGCAAAATTGCCGGAGACGCCCGCAAAGCTTTAGAAAAAAAGACTGGTCGTTCTGTTATCTCAAAAACAAATTACAAAGAACTGCCGGAAAAAGACCTGCGCAAGCAGCTAAAAGAAAAAAACAAATAAAATCACACCCTCCTACACAAAAATACTCCAGCTGTATCAGCTGGAGTATTTTTTATGAATTTACGCTTGTGCGCAGCTGTACCGCCTCAGCAAGATGAGCAGCGGTAATGATCTCACTACCGTCAAGATCGGCGATCGTACGCGCCACTTTAATGATCCTGTCGTGACTGCGGGCGCTGAGCCCCAAAGCAATAAAAAACTTCGCCAGCAGCTTTTCGGCCGCCGCTTCCATCTGGCAGTGCTTATTCAGCTCACGCCGCCCCATCTGCGCATTACAGTACAGCCCCGTTCCCTGCAGGCGCTGCAGTTGACGCTGACGTGCTTTGATGACCCTGTCACGGATCACTGCCGAGCTTTCACCAGCTTCCTTACTTTGCAGATCGCCATATTCCAGCCGCGGCACATATACCTGCAAATCGATCCTGTCCAACAGCGGCCCTGACAATTTACGGTGATAACGCTCGATCTCAAACTGCTTACACGAGCATTCCCGCTTTTTATCACCGAGATAACCGCAGGGACAACCGTGCAATTAACTACTGTGGCAAAAAAAATACAATTGGAACCCGC
>NZ_CATWDQ010000006.1:0-115196 GCF_958349595.1 uncultured Phascolarctobacterium sp.
GTTGCCGGTTAGCAAAAAGACCTATACCATTTGGTATAGGTCTTTTTGCTATGTGTTGACTTTTAACCGACCAGGCGAGATAACATCCGCTGACCGCCGGTGGATAAAAAGGAGCATGCGCGTGTGATAAAAGCGGCTTATTATTTTTCATTCTTTGCTTGACGTTAGCCTACGCTAATAGTATACTATAGGCAGACGGAAAATAGTGTTCTTGATAAGGAACAATCTAAAAGACTTTTAATTACTGTATTGTTTGCTTGTTTTTTGCTATAATATAAGGCAAGTTATGAATTGACTAGGAGGATATTGCCATGAAAATGGAATTTACGAAGATGCACGGTACTGGTAACGATTATGTATATGTCAACTGTATGGAACAGGAATTGCCTAATCCGGGAGCTATTTCAGAATACATCAGTCACAGACGTTTTGGTATTGGCAGCGATGGCTTGATCATGATCTGCAAATCTGATGTTGCTGATTTTAAAATGCGAATGTTTAACGCCGATGCTTCTGAAGGCAAGATGTGCGGTAATGGTACCAGGTGTATTGCCAAGTATGTTTATGATAAAGGTTTGACTGATAAGACCACTTTTACGCTGGAAACTCTTTCCGGTATCAAAACCATAGATGTGTTTTTAGGTGCAGACGGTAAAGTGGCAGAAGCCAGCGTCGATATGGGCGAGCCTATTTTCAAATGCACTGAGATCCCGATGATCAGCGACCACTTTATGTTTGTCGATCAGGGACTGGTGATAGAGGAAGACGTTGTTTATAACGGTACGGCTATTTCGGTGGGCAATCCGCATTTTGTTACTTTTGTTGAAGATGTGGATGCTCTGGATCTGGAAAAACTGGGACCGAAATTTGAAAAGCATAAATTATTTCCGGAAAGCGTCAACACAGAATTTGTACAGGTCATTGATAAAAATACCGTTAAATTCCGCGTCTGGGAACGCGGCAGCGGTGAGACCTGGGCTTGTGGTACAGGCGCTACTGCGGTCTGCGTGGCTACGATCATGCTGGGACATGCCGGTAAAAAAGGTGAGGAACTGACTGTTATCGCCAAAGGTGGTACATTGAAGCTTACGCATCAGGCCAATAATCATGTTATCTTAAAGGGGCCTGCTGTAACAGTATTTGAAGGCGTCATCGATATTCCTGATGAAGTCATTAATAAATAAAAATATATTTTTAGTTTAATGGGGGACAAAAAAATGGCTTTTGTAAATGAAAATTATTGCAATTTGAAAGACAGCTATCTGTTTTCGCAAATCGCGCAGAAAGTTAATGCCTATGTGGCAGCACATCCGGAGAAAAAGGTTATTCGCATGGGTATCGGCGACGTTACCCTGCCTCTGGCGCCGGCAGTTATAGACGCTATGCAGAAGGCTGTTGCCGAAATGGGCGTCAAAGAAACCTTCCGCGGCTATGGGCCTGAACAGGGTTACGATTTCCTGCATGAAGCGATCGTAAAGTATTATGCCAGCTTTGGCGTTAGACTGGCCAGTGATGAAATTTTTATCAGTGATGGCGCTAAAAGTGACTGCGGCAATATCACCGATATTTTCAGCAATGCGAATACTATCCTGATTCCTGATCCGGTTTATCCTGTATATCTGGATACCAATATCATGTGCGGCCGCAAAATAGTTTATATGGACGGTAAGCCGGAAAATAATTTCCTGCCGATGCCTGACGACAGTGTAAAAGCTGATATTGTTTATCTTTGCTCGCCTAACAATCCTACCGGCGCCGTTTATACCAAAGAACAGTTGGAAGCCTGGGTGGCCTACGCACTGAAAAACGATGCAGTGATCCTGTATGATGCCGCTTATGAAGCTTTTGTTGACGATCCTGCAATTCCCCGCAGTATTTTTGTTGTTGAAGATGCAAAAAAATGCGCGATCGAATTATGCTCTTTATCTAAAACTGCCGGCTTTACCGGTACCCGCTGCGGCTATACCGTAGTTCCGCATGCTTTAGTACGTAAAACTGAAAGCGGTAAAGCAATGGAACTGAATAAAATGTGGCTGCGCCGTCAAACGACTAAATTCAACGGTGTACCGTATATCATTCAACGCGGTGCTGAGGCTGTATTCAGCGAACAGGGACAAAAGGAATGCCGTGAAATGCTGGCCTTCTATAAAGAAAACGCCAGGATCATGGCTGAAGGCCTGAGTAAGAAAGGCATCAAATTTTATGGCGGCACTCATTCGCCATATATCTGGTTGCAATGCCCACAGGGAATGTCTTCCTGGGAATTCTTCGATTTCCTGCTTGAGAAGCTGGCTGTTGTCGGCACTCCCGGCGCCGGTTTTGGCGCGATGGGCGAAGGCTATTTCCGTCTGTCCGCTTTTGGCAGCCGTGAAAATACTATCGAGGCTATGGAACGGATCGCACAAGGTCTGTAAGTTTGAAAAATAAACATGGAAAAATTACCTAAAAGTTTTTCTTTGTGAGATTTTTGTAGAATCAGGAAACTTTTCTTGAAGCAACAGCAGGGGCGATGTATAATAGTAAAGAATCAAAAAGTCCCCTAATATTCAAAGAGAGCCGGAGGTAATTATTAATGAAAAAAATTCTGTTAATGCTGACTATGGTTTTAGTGCTTGGTTTCAGCGCTATCTGCAGTGCCAGCAACGGCAAGGTGCTTGACGCCGAAGAAGCAATGGTCAATAAGTTTTTGGACGCTTCCAATTATTCCGCTATCACCTCTATCATGTCTGCTGAGATGAAAAAAGACTTTACAGAAGAAGTCTTTAAAAATTTCAAAGAGCAAATGGATAAAAACTTTGGCGCAGTCAGCGAAAAACGCCTGGTTGTGATCGAAAAAGGCGCAGATGCTGATATTTTAAGATACAGCATGAAATTTGCCAAACAGCCTGAAGCAATGATGAGTTTCCTGTTTGCAGTTAAAAACGAGAAACCTTTATTGGGTGATTTTGGTATTGCTTTGCCGCAGAAAGAAGAAAATAAAGAAGCCGCTAAATAAATCAGCGCTAAAAAGGACTGCCATTCGGCAGTCCTTTGCTTTTAATACCTAAAGGCCGGACTCATTGAGTCCGGCCTTTAGGTATTAAAAAATATTTGCTATGAGCGTAGATAGGCAGAGATATTTACCAGGTAAAATAGGTATAGATGCTGAAAACGGTCAGCAGCATGACTTCCAGAATAAACATGGGTTTGAGGGTCTTGAAGAAATCTGCCTTAAAATAATCAAGTGTGACGATAAAGCACATATGGGTCGGCGTCAGCATTTGTCCGGCTACGCCGAAGGCCATAGCTACGCCGGCCAGATTCAGGTCGCCGGGCGAGAGGGCGGCAACGATAGGCATGACGATCGCTACATGGCCCTGTGAAAGACCAGTCAGGATGCCGATAATAAAGGAGATTGCGGCGATGATGACGGGTACTGGCAGCGGTGAAGCCTTGAAGTCTTCGACGATGGTATGCAGGACGTTGGTATCTGTGAGAATTTGAATGAAATAGAGGATGCACAGAACGTTCATCAGCATTTTCCAGTCACAGGCGCCGGTAAAAACTTCTTTGATATTGATGACACGGCAGGTCATGCGCAGTACGGGGATCATGGCGAAGGTGACCAGCGCCATGGCGGTGGAAGCGTTCAGGTCGCAGAAGACGACCAGCAGGAAGTTGATGACGACCGGGGACAGCGACAGCACCAGATTCATGATGTCGTGACGGCGTTCGTCCGGGTTGACTTCCAGATTGCTGTTTTGCGGCATGTCCAGCGGGCGGATGAGGACCAGCCAGCCCAGTGCGAAGGCTAAAAGCGTCAGCCAGCACAGATGGGCGATAAAGTCGCTGAAAGCCACACCGGCGATACTGCAGGCCATGATCATACCGGGGATGATGGGACTGGAAAATTCAAAGATATGCCGGAACCAGAAATTGATAGCGGCTTTGTGTTCTTTGGTCAGGTCGGTATTACGGCTGGCAGCTTCGACGATAGGCGCAGAAAAACGCGCGCCGCCCAGTGACGGCAGCAGCCCGAGAAAAGCCGGCATGATGGCCAGCGTGAATTTTTCGCTGGCAAACAGGCGCTGCAAAGCGCGGATCATACCGTCTAAAGCGCCGCTGGTGCGCAGCTCGATCTCGAGACACATAACGAAATAAAGCGCCAGGATCAAATCATAGGTGCGCTGCATGGTGAGCGTGGTAGTGAAGGCGCTGACAAGATAATGGAATTGCGGGGCCACCAGAGCCCAGATAAGTAAACCGCCAGCCAGAATGGCCGGGCCGATGGGGATGTGTTTGCGCAGCAGGATAATGATCAACAGCATCGCTAAAGCGATAACGAGAAAAATATTCATTTTAAACCCTTCTCACTCTCAAAGAATATCTCTATTATACAGAGAATGCAGAGAAATTTCCATATTTTGCAGAAAAAAGGTATAATAAAAGAAAAATATACTGCTGGAGGTGTACTATGTATATCAGTCGTTTATGTTTGCAGAACTACCGCTGCTATGATAAATTTGAGATCGATTTCAATAAAGAACTGACTGTTATCGTTGCTGAAAATGGTAAGGGCAAAACTGCTATTTTAGATGCGGTCGCTGTGGCATTAGGACCCTATCTGGCCTGTTTTGACGGCGTGAAAGCTAACCAGATCAGCGATACAGACGTGCGCCAGACCAAGGATACTGTGGGCAGGACCTTGGAGCATGTATTGCGCATGAAGAGCCAGTATCCTGTCGTGATCGGTGCCGAGGGTGTTGTGAACTGCACCAAAATCAGCTGGAAAAGAGAGCTGAAGGCTGCTGGTGGCAGGACCACGATCCAGAATGCCAAGGCTTTGAGCGAGTATGGACGCCAGACAGTCAAGGCTCTGCGCGAGGTCAATGACAGTAAGATCATTTTGCCGGTAATGGCTTATTATGGTACCAGCAGGATGTGGAAAGATAATAAGCTGTTTGAGCTGCGCAAGGATATCAGCCTGGAACGCGGCAGCGGTTATGTGGACTGTATGGAACCGTCGTCTTCGTACAATACCTTTGGGCAATGGTTCAAATATGCGGCTATGAGCGCGTTGGAATTTGACCGTTATCTGGCCGAGAGCGGTAAAAAAGAGGAAAAAAATCCGTATACGGAAGTGCTGAAGGCTGTTAAGCAGGCGATTGTTACCTGTATTGGCAGTATGGGCTGGACGGATATTGATTACAGCTTTGCTTTCCAGAATCTGATCATTATGCATGAGACGATGGGCGTGCTGCCGCTGGAGGCTTTGAGTGACGGTACCCGCAGCGTGATCAGTATGGCGGCCGATCTTGCTTACAGAATGGTGCGGCTGAACCCGGATCTGGGCGCTATGGCGGCGCTGGAAACGCCGGGTATCGTGCTGATCGACGAAGTTGATATGCATCTGCATCCCTCATGGCAGCAGGCTGTAGTTTATGATGTGCGGAAGGCCTTTCCCAACGTCCAGTTTATTGTGACGACCCATAGTCCGCAGGTACTGAGTACAGTGCCGGCAGAGTCGATCCGTATCCTGCGCTGGGATAATAACCTGATCAATATCGATAAACCGGTATTTTCGTTGGGCGCTGAAAGCTTCCAGCTGCTGAAGGATATTCAGAATGTGGATACCAGGCCGCAGGCGCTGCCGATCGTAAAGGATCTGCACCGCTATCTGACGCTGGTGAGCGAGGATAAATGGGATACGGACGAGGCCAGGGAGCTGCGTAAACGTCTGGACGAATGGTCGAAGGGGTGCGAACCGGCTTTGGTGCGTGCCGATACTGAAATCAGGATGAAGGCTTTCAGGAGGAAGAAAAAATGAAACGGGTGTATAAATCGCCGGTGACACCCGAACGTCTGCACAATTACGCACAGGCGTTTCCTGACGAGACGTGGGAGCATTTCCGCCGGCGCAACCGCAGAGGCTACCGCGAAGTCAAACAGCAGCTGCTGCAGGATCAGCACGGTTTATGCGCTTATTGCGAGATCAGCATCAAGCTGGCAGAGAATGAGGACAATGTCGATGATTTCCGGGTGGAACATTTCTTCCCCAAAGTTGGCACTCAGCTCAGCGGGCATAATTATCATCTGGACTGGCATAACCTGCTGGGGGTCTGCCACGGCGGCAGCCAGCCGTATGTTTCTAATCCGGAATGGCGTTATTCCAGCAGAAAGAACGACCGCAGCTGTGATGTGCCGAAGGGCGGCAAGCCGATTTCCGAGCGGATACTGAATCCGTTGAAAATACCGGCGTCAGTCAGGCTGTTCCGTTATCAGGAGCATACTGGGAAGATGATCGTTGATGAAGACTCCTGCCCGAAAAAGCTGCAGTCCAGGGCACGTAATACGATCCGTGAACTGAACCTGAACGCGCCGCGTTTGCAGCGGATGCGGCTGGCGCTGATCAGGATACTGGAAGATGAGATCAATAATGCTTTGGCCGGTGGTGCGGATTTGGAAGAATTTTTGCCGCTATTGGCTGAGAGTATTCTGCTGCCGGATGAAGATGGTAATTATCAGCCGTTTTTTTCGGTAGCACGCTGGTATTTGGGTGAAGTTGCCGAGGATATTTTAAGAGAACGGGAATATAGACTTTAGTGTAAAACTCCTGCTTAAAAAGAGATTTTAAGCAGGAGTTTTTGTGTAAAGGTAGAAAGTAATAATTATCATGTTTTCAGATAATTGCAGAATATATAGGGGAGCGGAGAAATATGGAATTAACGAAAAAGGCGTTCAAAGCTTATGATGTGCGCGGGGTGGTGCCGTCAGAGGTCAATGCGGAAATGGCTTATCGGGTGGGACGTGTTTTTGCGGCGATGTTCGCTGCGGAAAAAGTAGTTGTAGGCCATGATATTCGTTTAAGCGGCCGCGAGCTGGTCGATGCGCTGACAGAAGGCTTGCGCCACGGCGGCAGCGATGTGATCGATATTGGGCAGTGCGGTACGGAGATGATCTATTTTGCGACGGCTCATCTTGATGCCGACGGTGGTATTATGGTAACTGCCAGTCACAATCCGGCTGAGTATAACGGGATGAAGCTGGTACGCCGCGGTGCCAGGCCGATCTCGGCGGATACAGGACTGATGGAGATCGCCGATATGGTAGTCGACAGCAAGGATTTTCCGCATGTCAAGGTGCCGGGCAAAACCGAGGGCTCTGTAAGGCGGTATGATATTATGCCGGAATATATCGAGCATTTGCTGGGGTATATTGACGTGCAGGCGCTGAAACCGCTGAAGATAGTGGCTAACCCTGGTAACGGCGGGGCTGGACCGGTTTTGAACGAACTGGCTAAATATCTGCCTTTTGAATTTATCAAGATCAACGAAACTCCTGACGGCACTTTCCCGAATGGGGTGCCGAATCCCTTGCTGGTGCCCAATCGTGAAGCTACGGCTAAACTGGTGCGTGAAAACGGGGCTGATCTGGGCGTGGCCTGGGACGGTGATTTTGACCGCTGCTTCTTATTTGACGAAAAAGCCGAATTTATTGAAGGCTATTATATAGTCGGTC
This sequence comes from uncultured Phascolarctobacterium sp., assembly GCF_958349595.1. Lineage (NCBI taxonomy): Bacteria > Bacillati > Bacillota > Negativicutes > Acidaminococcales > Acidaminococcaceae > Phascolarctobacterium > uncultured Phascolarctobacterium sp. Next base: position 7,498 of record NZ_CATWDQ010000006.1, read on the forward strand.
TGCTGGCGGAAGTATTTCTGCGCAAGCAGCCGGGAGCCAAGATCATGTACGATCCGCGGCTGACCTGGAACACACAGGAGGTGGTTGACGCTGCCGGCGGCACTGCCGTACGCTGCAAAAGCGGCCATGCCTTTATGAAAGAGTGTATGCGTGCCAATGAGGTGCTGTACGGCGGAGAAATGTCGGCGCACCATTATTTTAAGGATTTTTCGTATTGCGACAGCGGTATGATACCCTGGCTTTTGGTGGCAGAACTGTTATGTACTACCGGTAAGACTTTGTCGGAGCTGGTTGCTGAACGGATGGAGAAATTCCCCTGCAGCGGCGAGATCAACCGTAAGGTAGAGGATTCGGCGGCCGTGCTGGCTGCTATCGAAGCTAAATATGCAGACGGTGGTCAGGTCGATAAGCTGGACGGTTTGAGTATCGATTACGCTGACTGGCGCTTTAATGTGCGCGTATCCAATACGGAACCGGTGATGCGCCTGAATGTGGAGACCAGAGGCGATAAAAAGCTGCTGGCGGAAAAAACTGCCGAGCTGCTGGCTATGATCGGCGGCGAAGAGGCGTAAGTTGGCCTGCGCCGGGCAAATATAGTGCCAAGAGATGCCTGAAAGCGGCTGAAAAAATTTATTTCTAAGTAAACTGGAGAAAGAGTGATATAGATGACTGCAATCAAACAAGTACGCAAGGCCGTTATACCGGCGGCTGGTTTAGGCACGCGGTTTCTGCCTGTTACCAAAGCTACGCCGAAGGAGATGCTGCCAATCGTCGATAAGCCGACGATCCAGTATATTATTGAAGAAGCGCTTGCGTCCGGGATCGAAGATATCCTGATCATTACCGGGCGCAGTAAACGCGCGATCGAGGATCATTTTGACCGCAGTATCGAACTGGAACTGAACCTTGCGGCTGGCGGCAAAACGCAGGAGCTGGAGATGGTCAAAAAGATTTCCGATATCCGTATCCATTATATCCGCCAGAAAGAGCCACGCGGATTGGGTCATGCTATTTTATGTGCGAAGCAGTTTATCGGCGACGAGCCTTTTGCGGTACTTTTAGGCGATGATGTTGTGGACGGCGAAGTGCCGGCGCTGAAACAGCTGATGGAGGTTTATGCTAAAACCGGGGCCAGCGTTCTGGGCGTACAGGAGGTGCCGCAGGAGAAGGTGTCTGCTTATGGTATCGTGGCCTCTGAGCCTACGGCAGAGACACGGACTTTTACGGTCAGCGATATGGTCGAAAAACCCAGTGTCGAGGAAGCACCTTCGCGGCTGGCTGTTTTGGGGCGCTATATCATCAATCCGGAGATCTTTCCGATCCTGGAGACAACCAGTCCGGGACGCGGCAACGAGATCCAGCTGACGGACGCTTTGAAGGAGCTGGCGAAGCTGCAGAAGATGTATGCTTATAATTTTGAAGGACGCCGTTATGATGTTGGCGACAAGCAGGGCTTTTTGGAAGCAACGGTAGAAATGGCGCTGAAGCGTCCTGATTTGCAGGAAAAGTTTTTGGCCTATCTGCAGGCGCTGGTCAGTAAAAACTAAGGAGAGCGGAAGATGAATGTTCTTGTTACCGGCGGCGCCGGGTATATTGGTTCACATGTTGTTGAAGAATTGCAGAAAAACGGCTTTACGCCGATCGTTTATGATAACCTTTCTACAGGTCATGCGGCTGCTGTGCCCGAAGAGGTGCAGCTGGTCGAGGGCGATATCCATGACGTTGCTTTTTTAAAGCATATCATGGGCCAGTTTGAGATTGATGCGGTGATTCATTTTGCCGCCAGCAGTCTGGTGGGCGAATCGATGGAAAATCCTTCCAAATATTACTTTAATAACGTGGAGGGATCACTGCATCTTTTGGAAGCAATGAAGGGCGCCGGCGTCGATTATATCGTTTTTTCGTCAACGGCGGCGGTATATGGCGAGCCTGAGGCGGTGCCGATCAAAGAAGACAGTAAACTGGAGCCGACCAATGTCTATGGCCGCACCAAGCTGATGATCGAGAAAATGCTGGCTGATTATGATATGGCCTACGAGATGCGTTATGTGGCGCTGCGTTATTTTAATGCCGCAGGGGCGTCTCCCAGCCGCGATATTGGTGAAGACCATAATCCGGAATCGCATTTGATCCCGCTGGTTTTAAAAACAGCGCAGGGCGTGCGCCGGCAGGTGGCTATTTATGGTACGGACTATGCCACTGCTGACGGGACCTGTGTGCGTGATTATGTGCACGTCTGCGATCTGGCGACGGCGCATGTGCTGGCACTGAAGCATTTGCTGAACGGTGGGGCCAGCCGGGTATATAATCTGGGCAGCGAGAAGGGATTCAGTGTCCGCGAGATCATCGACGCGGCTAAAAAGATCACGGAGATTGATTTTACGGTGGTAGAAGAAGACCGCCGCAGCGGTGATCCTGCTGTACTGATCGCTTCTTCCGAGAAGATCAGGGCAGAACTGGGCTGGGTGCCTGAGCGCAGTACTGTCAGCGAAGTTATCAGTACGGCCTGGAAATGGCATAAAGGCCACCCGCAGGGGTATGAAGGCTGAAAAGGTAAGACCGGTTTGCTTTAGCGGCCGGTCTTTTTGCTTTCAAGCCGTTTTTTTGTTAAAATAAGAACTTAGAAAGAAGAAAACAGAGGACGAAAAAATGCAGCTTGTAGTGGATAAGATTGCCAAAAGCTTTGGCATTCATGAAATATTTAAAGAGATCAGCTTTATGATCGATAAAGGTGAAAAAATTGGTCTGGTAGGCGTGAATGGCAGCGGTAAAACAACACTGCTGCGCTGCCTTCTGGCGCCGGAAACAGTTGACGCCGGCGTGGTGCGGTTCGAGCCGGGTCTCAAGATAGGCTATGTGGAGCAGGGCTTTCAGAATATCGGCAGCGGCAGTCTGTGGCAGTTTATGCTGCGTTCCTGTCCGGAGATCATAGCGCTGCGTGAACAGTTGGCGGAGTTGGAAGCACGTTCCGCACGGCTGGAACCGGGAGATGAACTGGACTCGGTTTTAGAAGATTATGCACGTGTGACCAGACTTTATGAGCATCTGGACGGATATAACTATGAAGCTTTTATCAGAAGAGTGCTGATCGGCCTGGGGTTTGAAGAAGCGGTCTGGGATAAGACGGCCGGGCATTTTTCGGGCGGTCAGAAAACAAGGATGATGCTGGCGGCGGCTTTGGTGCGGCAGCCGGATTTTCTGATTTTGGACGAACCGACCAACCATTTGGATATCGTAATGACGGAGTGGCTGGAAAAATATCTGCAGGAGTTTAAGGGCGGGTTATTGGTAGTCAGTCATGACCGCGCTTTTCTGGATAATATCGCGACGCGGATACTGGAAATGGAAGGCGGGCATCTGACTTCTTTTAAAGGCAATTACAGCAAGTATCTGGTGCAGAAAGAGATCCAGACAGCGACACTGGAAGCTGCATACGCTTCGCAGCAGGATCATATCGCGCGGACGGAGGCTTATATCCGCCGGTTCAAGGCCGGCATCAAAAGCAAGATGGCGCGTGGACGTCAGTCGCAGCTTGACCGTTTGGAGCGTTTGGACGCGCCTGTACAGCATGAGGAATTTGAGCTGAGGCTGCCTCCGGCACCGGAATCGGCTGAACGGGTACTGATTTTGGAGCAGTTGTCTGTTGGTTATGGCGATAACGTACTGCTGCACGATATTGATCTGGTGCTGCGCAAGGGTGAGAAGGTTGGTCTTTTAGGGCCTAACGGTACCGGGAAAACGACGCTGCTGAAAACTGTTTTGGGCGAATTGCCGCCGCTGAAGGGAACTGCCAGGATCGGCAGCCGTGTGAAGGTTGGGTATTTTTCGCAGAGCTATGAAAGGCTTGCTCCCCGACAGACGCTGCTGGATAACTTTTTAGTGGAATATGGTTTTACAGAAGAGCGGACCCGCTCGCTGCTGGGGGGAATGCTGTTTCACGGCGACGATGTTTTCAAGGAGATCGGCACCTTGTCCGGCGGGCAGAAAGTCCGGCTAGTACTGCTGAAGCTGGTGCTGGACGGCGCAAACTGTCTGGTGCTGGACGAACCGACGAACCACCTTGATATTATGGCGCGAGAGACGGTGGAAGCCGCCCTGACTGCTTTTGACGGAACGGTGCTGGTGGTCAGCCATGACCGTTATTTTATCAACGAGATAGCAGACAGGATCTGGGAGCTGGAAGACCATCGTGTTTATGATTATAAGGGCAATTATGATTTTTATTTAGAGGAAAAAGCCAAACGGCAGGCGCAGCAGACGGCTGAGATAATGCCCGGCACGGCAGCAAAGACGGAGTCTGAAACCGAGATCAGGCCGACAAAAAATGCCGGTAAAAGTAAACGTACCTACAGTCCGCAGGAAGCGGAAAAGCTTTTGGCGAAGGTCGAGCTCAGTATCCGTGAACAGGAGGCGCTGCTGGGCGTATTGGAGCAGCGGCTGGCGGACCCGGCCAGCCACACGGACCCGGAAGCCAGCGCTGCGCTGGCGGCGGAACATGCGGCACTACAGGCGGAGATCGGGAAGCTGATGCTGCGCTGGGAAGAACTGATGACGGCAGCGGAAGCTGTGCAGGAATAAGACGAGGATGGAACGTGTAATGACTGATAAGGATTATATGCAGCTGGCGCTGCAGGAAGCCAGGGCGGCGGCAGCAATCGGCGAAATACCGATCGGCGCTGTTTTGGTCGTTGCTGGGACAGTGGTGGCACGGGCACATAATATGCGGGAGACCTGGAACGATGCGACGGCACATGCCGAGATCATTGTGATCCGGGACGCGTGTAAAAAACTGGGGCGCTGGCGTCTGGAAAGCGCTGCGCTTTACGTTACGGTCGAGCCCTGTCCGATGTGTTCGGGAGCTATCGTCAACAGCCGGATCGAGAAGGTGGTCTACGGCTGCCCGGACGCTAAAGCCGGCGGAGCAGAGTCGATCTTCAATATTATCAGCAACCCTAATCTTAATCATAAGGCGCAGGTCGTCAGCGGAGTCTGCGAAGCTGAATGCGCACAGGTGATGAAGGATTTTTTCAGACGCCGCCGCTTGGAAAACAGGCAGACCAAGGCGTGCAGGACTGAAAGCAGTGCTGAAAATTAAGAAAAAACCTTTGCAAAATACGGATTTATGATATAATAGATAAGGCTGGTTTATGCGGAGAGGTGTCCGAGTGGTCGAAGGTGTTTGACTCGAAATCAAATGTACGGCAACGTACCGTGGGTTCGAATCCCACCCTCTCCGCCAGGAATTTATGCGGTCCTTCATTGAGTTGAAGGACCGTTTATTTTTTTGTTAAATTTTTGTTTGACAATAGTTAGATGTCTAATTATAATTAAAGTATGATGAAGCAGAGAAATACGATTTTTTTGATCAGTAAAATAAGAGAAAACGCTAATAAATTTATTCTGGCAGATCTGGCGCAGCATGGGATCACCAATCTGGCTCCTTCGCACGGGGATATTTTAGCGTGCCTGTATCAAAAAGAGCGGGTGACGATGAAAGAGATTGCAGACGCTATCCACCGGACGAAGCCGACGGTGACGGTACTGGTCAATAAACTGGCTGAGCTGGGGCTGGTGCGTAAGGCGCAGGCTGCCGAAGATTCGCGTGTCATTTATGCAGAGCTTACCTGTAAGGGTAAAGAATTGCAGAAAATTTTTGAAAAGATTTCTGAGGATTTGATGCAGCAGGTTTTTCGGGATATGACGCAGGAAGAAATAAAAAAGCTGGAAAGCTCTTTGCAGAAAATTCTTGCCAATTTAGAATAAAAAATTTAAACAAATAGTTAGAAGTCTAACTATTTGCGGATTTTTTAGAATATACATCCAGGAAAGTAGGTAGAGGACGATGAAAAAAGAAACATTGGATTATGTTATTGAAAAGACTCATGTACTGATGAATGCGGCTTCCTGCAGCAGCGAGGCCAAAGCAGCAGCTCAAAGCTGGCTGGACGCAGTCGGTACGGCAAACGAAGCTGCTGAAACGAAAAAATATATCGCCGAGCTGGAAGCCGATATTATGCCGATCAACAATCTGATCGGTTTTGCAGACTCTGAGGCCGGCGTAAAGTGCTTTGGCGCAGAACTGGCTAAGAATATCGCTGCCCATGCTAGAGAAATCAAAGCTGCCGGTGCAGGGTATTGTGATTGCCCGGCCTGTACGGCAGTAGCGGAGATCCTTGCCAGAAAAACAGAATTACTGTAAAGTTTTACAGGCGGCTTGCCGCCGACGGTTTGAAAACAAAGATTGCGTTCAACGGTCCTTCATTGAATTTGAGGGCCGTTGATTTTTTTATAATTAAGTATTGGTGCCGGATTTTTAATTTTAGTCAGGCGGTAGAAGCTGTACTGCCGGTAAAAATTTTGTTATGATAATAATATCAGCTAAATTGACAGCGGAGGCAGGCAAGTGAATAATTCATTGATAATAGATAAAAAATTTTACTGGGAGCTGTTTAAATCTACGTTTTTGATCAGCGCCTTTACAGTGGGCGGCGGTTTTGTCATCATTCCGCTGCTGAAAGCAAAATATGTTGACCATTATAAATGGATGAGTGATAAAGAGGCGCTGGATCTTGTTTCGGTAGCGCAGTCGGCGCCGGGAGTGGTAGCTGTCAATGCCGCGATCATTATCGGTTACCGTCTGGCCGGTTATACAGGCGCGGCTGTAACTTTATTGGCGACAGTGCTGCCGCCGCTGATTACGTTGACGGCGATCTCATATTTTTATGATGCTTTTGCACATAATTATTATGTACAGATTTTGCTGCGCGGTATGCAGTGCGGCGCTACGGCCCTGATACTTGATGTCGGCATCAATCTGCTGCAGAAGGAGCTGCAAAAGAAGCTGTTGCTGCCGGGTCTGATTATTTTAGGAACTTTTATCGCCAATTATTTTTTACAGATCAATATCATGTATCTGATTCTGATGGACGCAGTTATTGGCTATTTGTGGCTGCAGGATGAAAAATACAGCTAGGGAGGCATGGCAGTGCTATATTTGAGTTTGTTTTGGAGTTTCTGTCTGGTCGGCGCGTTTTGTGTGGGCGGCGGCTATGCTTCGATACCGCTGATCCAGACGCAGGTGATTGACATCCATCACTGGATCTCATTCAGTGAATTTATGGATGTTGTGGCTATTTCACAAATGACGCCGGGGCCGATCGGTATCAATGCAGCTACCTTTGTCGGCACTAAGGTGGCTGGTATTGGCGGCGCTGTGGCGGCAACAGCAGGCTTTGTTACGCCTTCGCTGATCATTATGATCGCTTTGGCAAAGCTACTGGCTAAATATGGAGATATGGGAGCTATCAGAGGTGTTTTGAACGGGCTGCGGCCAGCGGTGGTCGCGCTGATCGCTTCGGCAGGCGTGATGTTTTTGACGCTTTCTTTGTGGAACGAAGAAAGATTGCCGGCTGTCTGGACTGATCCTGATCTTGTCAGTACGATCGTGTTGCTGGTGGCACTGGTTTTGATCAAGAAAAAAATCTGCGGCGTGATCCAGACGCTGGTAGGTTCGGGCCTTTTGAGCCTGGCGCTGCATTTATTTTTAAAATAACTGTTTTTATACCCTGGCTTTGTAAAGCCGGGGTATTTTTTATTGGTGCAGATGTCGGGAGCACGCACAATAAAAAAACACCTGCACCGCAGGTGTTGGAAACAGTGGACAATTATTTAAAAGCATTTTGCAGATGTTCGATGAATTTGTTGACGATAAGGATTTTAGAAACAATAGTGCGGTACATGATCCAGGTGCCGCGTAATAAAGGCGAGCCGTCTTTATGCTGCAAAGGCAGCAAATATAAATTAGGGTATTCTTCTTTGCTTAGACTGATGCTGGGCAGAATGGAAAAGCCCAGTCCTGCGGCGACAAGCTGCCGGCAGGTATCTGAATCATTGATATTCATGGTCACCATTGGCGGTACGTCATAGTGCTCGGTCCACCAGTTGCGGATCTCCTTTTCCAGGAAAATGTCTGTTCCGTACTCTATATAGGGAAGGCTGGGCAGATCCTGTAAATCAATTTCTGAATTGGCCGCAAGCACGATAGGTTCTTCGTTGATAAGAATTTTTTCTTCATTCCACAAATGATCGCCTCTGACAATGACCACATGGACGTCATTACTGTCTAAAAGGTGCGCCGCGGCGCTGCTCAGGCAGGTCTTGATATAGATATTGGCATTGGGGAACTGAGCCTTAAAAGATGTCAGTACATGTGATAATTTATATTTTGCATAGGCCGGCGAGACAGCGATCTTGATGGTGCCGCTCAAGACATCGTCCATTGTGGAAAGCTTATCTTTCATTTTGTTGTATTCCAATAAAGCTTTTTCTGCATAGTGAGCTACTTCTTCGCCTTTGCTGGTCAAAATTATACCTTTAGGCGTTCGATATACCAGGGCGCAGTTAAACTCCTCTTCCATATTTTTCAGGCGGTAGGAAAGCGCTGGCTGGCTCATATAAAGTTTTTCGGAAGCAATAGTTAAATTCTTCGTTTTAGCTACAGTGGTTATCAGTTCATAATCTTGAATGTTCATAGTGACCTCCATAGAAACGCCTTTACTGAAAATGTATAAAACTATGCATAAATAACGAAATGTGCAAAACATTTCGTTATTTTTATGTTCGGATTTAACAATGAATTTAACTTGCTTCTTATTTAATATGATAGCAGAAAAAATTCGGAAAAACTATGAAGAACCGATTTTGAGCCATAAAAAAAATTATAGGAAACAGAAAAATTTTTTTATCATGATTTTTTTTAATGACTTCTGAATAATTTTTCTATTTTATTTATGATGACAACTATTTTACACTATTTATAAAGGAAGTTAACTATAGCATTAACTGAAAGCGGAAAGTAAAATTTAAAAGAACAGACGGGGTGATTCAATTGACAAGTATGCGGGAAATTGTAGAAAAATTTGAGGTGCTTGACCAGCAGTATGAACTGGCAGGACAAGGCGATAAAATCGAAAGCCAGCATAAAAAGGGCAAGCTGCATGTGCGTGAACGCATCCAGGCTCTGTTTGATGCAGATACATTTGTGGAGTTAGATAAGTTCGTTGAGCATCACTGCAGCAATTTTGGTATGGAAAAAAAGAGCGGTGTCGGCGACGGCGTTATAACTGGGTATGGGAAAATAGACGGCAGATTAGTTTATGTTTATGCAGATGATTTTACTGTTTTTGGCGGCACGCTGGGTGAAATGAATTCCAAAAAAATCTGTAAGGTCCTGGATATGGCATTGGATGCAGGTTGTCCTGTTATCGGTCTGCATGATTCCGGCGGCGGACGGATCCAGGAAGGCGTTGATGCCAAGCATGGCTATGGCGAGATTTTTTACAGAAATTCCATTATGTCGGGCGTTGTACCGCAAATATCGGCTATTATCGGCCCCTGTGCCGGCGGCGCGGTTTATTCCCCGGCTTTGACAGATTTTATTATTATGGTCAACCATATCAGCCATATGTTCGTAACGGGGCCGAAAGTATGTAAATCGGCTTTGAATGAAGATGTGACGGAAGAACAGCTGGGCGGAGCGGTGTCACAAAGCAGCACCAGCGGTGTTGCTCATTTGATGGCTCAGGATGAAGCGGAATGTTTTGCCATGATCCACCGGCTGCTGAGTTATCTGCCGGCTTCCAATAAAGCTGGTGCGCCGGTAGTAAAAGCAGCGGCGGACAAAAAGCAGGTTTTAGACGAGCTTTTGGATATCGTGCCTGCGGATAAAAATCTGGCTTATGACATCAAAGAGGTCATAAAATGCATTTTTGATGATGATTCTTTCTTTGAGATCCAGCCGCTTTATGCGATGAATATCGTCATTGGCTTTGCCCGGTTAAACGGCGAATCGGTAGGTATCATAGCCAACCAGCCTAAATTTATGGCCGGCTGTATCGATATCAATGCGTCGACTAAAGCCGCCAGGTTTATCAGGTTCTGCGACGCCTTCAATATCCCTATCGTATCGCTGGTCGATGTTCCCGGCTATCTGCCTGGGGTTACGCAGGAACATGGCGGGATCATCCGGCACGGCGCCAAATTGCTGTATGCGTATTCGGAAGCAACGGTGCCGAAGATCACGATGGTACTGAGGAAAGCTTATGGCGGAGCGCAGAACGCTATGTGCAGCAAGGAATTGCGAGCGGATGTACTGTTTTTATGGCCGACGGCGGAGATCGCCGTTATGGGGGCGGAAGCTGCTGTCAGGATCATTTTCCGTAAAGATATTGCCAAAGCGGAAGATCCCGAGCAGCTGCGTGCCGAAAAGATCGCCGAGTATAATGAAAAATTCTCGACCCCGTTAGCGGCAGCCCGGCGCGGTTATGCCGACAGGATCATCAAGCCGCAGGATTCACGGATCGAGTTGATCAAAGCGTTGGACGCCTTAAAAAATAAATCGCAAAAATTACCATGGAAGAAACATGACAATATTCCGCTCTAAGAGGTAGATACCATTTAATGCTGTTTAATTGGGGGTTGAAAATAATAGAAGGGAAATGGTGATGAACATGTTGATTTCTATTAGTACGCTTATTCTTCTGGCGACTGTCTATTTTTTGATGAAAAGATATGAACCCAGAATGGTGCTTTTTCTATCAGGTCTGATTTTGTGTACGATTGCCTGGGCGCCTATTGAAGCGTTTTTAGGGTTCTCCAAGGCGATCAAAGCAGCGCCGGTAATTGAAACAATTGCCGGGTCGATGGCTTTTGCCTATGTTATGCAATATACGAAATGCGATGCGCATCTGGTGCATCTGCTTTCCAGCGGACTGACCAAATTAGGACCGAAGCTTTTGATCCCGGGCGCGATTTTTATTACAGCATTCGTACATATGTCTGTGCCCAGCGCTGCCGGTTGTGTAGCTTCAGTCGGGCCGGTGCTGATCCCGATCTTAAAGGGCGCTGGCGTACATCCTGTTATGGCGGCGACGATCTTATTTGCCGGTACTTTTGGGGCTACGATGCTGCATCCTGGTTTTCATCAAAATGTGATTATTTCAGAGGCCACGCACAGAACGCCTGTAGATATTGTGGGAAATCATTTTTATATCGTTCTGATCGTAGGGGCAGTAGTAATCGTTGGTGTCACATTAGTTGCCTATTATTTGAAAGAGCAGAGCGGTTATGTGGATGAAAGCATGAAAGAGGAGTTTCAGGTAAATATTTTAAAAGCCTTATCGCCGCTGGTGCCGCTGTTATTGATCCTTTTGGGTTCCATGAACATCATTCCGGCTTTGAAGGTTTTGAAAATCGCTTACGCGATGATCATCGGCGCAATGGTACTGTGTGTTGTTACAAGAACAGGCCCAGGTGAGATCACTAAAGCTTTCTTTAAAGGTTTTGGCGAAGGCTTCCAGAGCATTTACGGCATTATCATCTGTTCGGGTGTTTTTGTAGCCGGTTTAACTACCTGCGGCCTGTTGAAGGTCATGATCGATTTTATGAAAACTAATCCGGATCTGGCCCGGCTGACAGGTTCTTTTGGACCGTTTGTTCTGGCCGTCATCTGCGGCAGCGGTGATGCTGCGTCGCTGGCGTTTAATCAGGCTATCACTCCGCTGGCCGGAGCTCTGGGGATAGCGCCGATGGATCTTGGCAGCAGTGCGGCTTTTGCCGGCTGCCTGGGGCGTACGATGTCGCCGGTCGCTGGCTGCGCAATGGTTTGCTGCGCTCTGGCGGGAACGGATAATCCTGTGGATCTGGCGAAAAGGAATGCGCCGGTCATGATCGTTGCGGTTACCGTGATGACGATACTGTTCTTTATGCATAGTTGATAAATATTTTATGAGAGCGGAGAAGGAAGCTTGCAGCAGTTGATTTAAACATGATTAGTATCAGCTGGGCATTGAGCGGGAGCTGGTGATTACGACTTTGAGTGAGTCTGATACCGCTCCCTTTTTCCTTGCTAGGGAGAACGCGGCCCCAAAGGGGCTTTTTCTGAACGTGGAAAATAAGCAAAGAAAGGGATTTTATTATGAATCAGATGCTGCTGGTTGTTATCGTCTTTATAGCAGTATATATTTTGATCATTTCGGAAAGAATCCATCGGACTGTTATCGCCCTCACCGGGGCTGTTATTTTACTGATCCTTGGAGTGTTCGGGCAATCGCAGGCTTTGAGTTATGTTGACTTTAATACTCTGGGCTTATTGATCGGTATGATGATCATCGTTAATATTACAGGCAGGACAGGCTTATTCAATTACATGGCTGTTTATGCGGCGAAAAAGGTGCATGCTCAGCCGGTAAAGCTTTTTTTCGTACTTTCCTGCCTGACAATGGTCAGCTCGGCGTTTTTAGACAATGTAACCAGCGTTTTGCTGATCGTGCCGATTATTTTCAGTTTGACTTCGCAGCTGCAGATAGATGTAAAACCTTTTCTGATTGCCCAGATCCTGGCATCAAATATCGGGGGCACGGCCACTCTTATTGGTGATCCTCCTAACATAATGATTGGCAGTGCCGCCGGTTTTGATTTTATGGATTTTATTATTAATGTTGCTCCTGTCAGTATCATCGTTTTTATAATAAATATGGCGATCCTGTTTCTTTTGTACCGGAAAAAATTACATACGACTGCGCAGTTACAGGAACGTGTAATGCGTTTAAACGAGAAAAAAGAAATCGTAGATGCGGTCTTACTAAAAAAGTGTCTGTTTTGTCTGGCTTTGGTAATCATTTTATTTACTACTCATTCCTTGCTGCATATGGAAACGGCGACCGCTGCTCTTTTGGGCGCCAGCGTCATGCTGCTGCTGACCTGTTCTAATGACGAAGAAATTTTAACGGACATTTTCAGCCGGGTGGAATGGCTGTCCATTTTCTTTTTCATTGGTCTGTTTATCTTAGTAGGCGGCCTGGTAGAAACCGGCGTTATCAAGATCATGGCTCAGGAAGCTATGGCACTGACGCACGGCGATGTCAAAGGTAGCGCGCTGTTGGTTTTATGGCTCAGCGCCATTGCTTCGGCCTGTATTGATAATATTCCCTTTGTGGCGACCTTGCTGCCGCTGATCCAGGAATTAGGCGCAATGGGCATCAAAGATTTGAACCCGATTTACTGGGCGCTTTCCTTAGGGGCCTGCCTGGGCGGCTGTGGTACTCTGGTAGGTTCCAGCGCTAACGTTGTGGTTGCTTCGATGTCGGCCCAACGCGGTAAAAATATTTCTTTTCTGAAATACTTTTACATTGCTTTTCCGCTGATGCTGCTTTCTATTGCCATCAGCCATTGTTATATACTTTATTTATACTTTTAAAAGACAAATAACCGAAAAGGTGAGGGATAAAGATGATCATCAGACAAAACTATCTGGATCAGTTGATTGCTTATAAGGATCGGCCTGTCATCAAAATCATTACCGGTATGCGGCGTTGCGGCAAGTCCACGATCATGGCTTTATATAAAGATTATCTGCTGAGCTCCGGCATAAATCCGGAAAATATCATCAGTATGAGCTTGGAAATGATGGAATTTGATGATATTACAGACTATAGGCAGATGTATAAGCTTATAAAAGCTAAAATACCTGCCAGCGGCCCGACATATCTGCTGCTGGATGAGATCCAAATGATCCCAGGCTGGGAAAAAGCCATAGACAGTTTATATGCCGAAGGTGTGGCGGATATTTATTTGACCGGGTCTAATTCCAATCTTTTATCTTCGGAAATAGCAACCTTGTTATCAGGGCGCTATGTGATCATTAAAATCCTGCCGCTGTCATTCCAGGAATATTTATTGTTTGTTTTAGAGCGAAAACAGCGGGAAGAGCATCAGTATAATTCTTTGCGGCGTAGCTTAAGAAAAGACCTGGATCAGGAAAATAATATAGCTTTGGACATCAAACGGTATATCCGTTTTGGCGGACTGCCGATGATTCCGTTCCTGCCGCAGGAAAGAAGTATGGTCATCACATATCTGGAAGGCGTCTATAACAGCGTCGTTGTCAAGGATATCCTTACCAACAGAGGCATCGATAATATTCAGGCGCTGAAAAAGATCATCCGCTATGTAGCCAGCAATACCGGCAAAGTATTAAGCCCTCAAATCATTAGCGAGCATTTTTTGAGCAAATATCAGAGTGACAGCTTTGCGTATAAAGAAGTAGCCCTGTATATGGAACTGCTGGAAAAAGCCTATATTTTTTATCCAGAGGACTGCTATGATCTGCAGCAGGAAGCCATGCTGATAGACGAATGCCGTTATTATATCGCCGATACGGGAGTACGCAATACATTGTTATTGTTTTCCGATACAGGTAAAGGGCATAATCTGGAAACTATCGTTTATTTTGAATTGCTGCGAAGGGGCTATACTGTGTTCTGGGGCAAATACGGCGACTGTGAGATCGATTTTTATGCCGTCCGGCAGGAGAGAAAGATCTGTATCCAAATTGCCGTCAATCTTAAGGAAGAAGAAATTTGGAAGAAAAAAATTCAGGATCTACAAACAGTGCCTGATGGTTATCAAAAATACATCATTGCCATGAACAGATTTTATGAGGAACAAATACCGTCGGTCAAATTTATCAATCTGCCTGATTTTCTGCTGAAGCAGGATTATGAGTTTGCTGAAGATTGACTGCAGCATGGGAAATGAAAAAACCAGAGCTTAAGCTCTGGTTTTTTATTGCAGTATTTTTATGTGGCCGGGTTATTCCATTTCAAATTCTTTGAAGAAAGTGCGGACTTTAGACTGTTTGGACAGGAGCGCGTCGATTTCTTCTTTACTGAGACCAAGCCGACTGAAGATCTCACGATTATGTTCACCCAGGATCGGGGAGCCTTTGGCCAGTTTGACCGGCTCGTGAGCAAATTTGAGCGGTGAACCTGGCAGTTTGTATTTACCGCCTGTCTTATGCGTAACGGTAGCTATCATGCCGCGGGCCTGCAGGCTTTCGTCATTACAGGCTTCGTCGATAGAATTGATCGTTGCGCAGGGGATACCGGCTTCGTTGAAGGCCTCGATGATATCTTTGGTTTTCCATTTTCTGGTGTAGCTTCTGATGATCTCGTGACAGGCTTCTTTATTCTGCAGCCTGACGTCGTCGTTGCAGAAACGGGCGTCGGTGCTGTATTGCTCGCAGCCAAGTACCTGACAGATCTTAACGAAGGTGTTGGTTCTGGCAGAAGCAATGACGAAGATCCCGTCTGCTGTCGGGAAATCGTCCCACGGTACATCCTGAGGATGCTCGTTGCCGATACGCTGGGCTACGCCGCCGCCGTTGAGATAGGCTGTAACAGGGTTGTTGAGGACGGCGAACATGGTATCCAGCATCGCCAGATCAAGATGGTTGCCTTTACCGGTCTTTTCGCGGTGCAGCAGCATGCAGACAGTGCCGTAGGCGGCTTCCAGGCCGCTGAAGATATCTGCGATAGAAGCGCCTGCGCGTACAGGCTTGCCTGTTCTTTCGCCGGTGATGCTCATGAAGCCGCTCATAGCCTCCGCTATGATGTCAAAAGCGCCTCTGTTTTGATAGGGACTGACCTGGCCAAAGCCTGAGATCGAGGTATAAATAATATCCGGTTTCACTTTGATGACGTCATCATAAGAGACTCCCATGCGTTTGGTAACGCCGGGCCGGAAATTTTCCACGATAATGTCGGCTGTAGCGATCAGTTTCATTAAAATACTGTAATCTTCCGGATCTTTGGCATTTAAGGTTACACTTTTTTTACCCCGCATCAAGCCGAGGTCGACGGTTCGTTCACCGCCGTAATAGGGGCCGCTGCCCTTTTTTTTGTCGGGCTTTTCGATTCTGATGACCTCTGCGCCTAAATCTGCTAAAAGTCTGGTGCAGGTAGGCCCGGAAACGAAACTGGTAAAATCGATAACTTTATAACCACTCAGCAAGCTCATAATTTTGACCTCCTTATATTTTCTCTTACATTAAGTATAAAGCAAGAATTTTAAAAAATTAAATCGAGATATTTTTACTTCAGCTTAAAAATTTTTTATTATAGAATGGATACGGGATCGGCGCAGAATAAAGCCGCTTCCTGCAATGTAAAAGTTGTGAGGGAAGTTTTTCTGTAACATCTGTAGCGGTATGGAAAGAGTTTTGCTGCCAAGTTTAAATAGTATTTGCGTTTGTCGGGATTTTTGTTTAGAATTATTAGAAATGCGTAGAGAGAAAAAGAGGTAACTGCTGATGAAAATTGTCGATTTATTAAAAAGTGAAAAGGTGTGTATTTCCTGCGAGCTGTTCCCGCCGAAAGCGGGGACAGAACTGCAGAATGCTTTGAATATAGTCAGTGAGATCGCGGAGGTAGGGCCGCATTTTATGAGCGTTACTTACGGCGCCGGCGGTACGTCGGTGGGACAGACTGTGGCTATTGCCCGGGCAATAGAGAGCAGCGGCCGTCCGGCGCTGGCGCATCTGACCTGTATCGACGCCGATGAGGTAAAGATCGACGGTGTTTTGACGCAGATGCGTGCGGCTGGGGTACAGAATGTCCTGGCACTGCGCGGCGACGCTGTTAATGGCAACAGCGGGGCTTTTGCCCATGCCAGTGATCTGATGGGGAAAATCAAAGCGTCGGGTGATTTTTGTATCGGCGGCGCCTGTTATCCTGAAGGACATCCTGAGGCCGGTTCGCTGGATAGGGATATTGCTAATACCCGGCGCAAGATCGACAATGGCTGTGACTTTTTGGTAACGCAGATGGTGTTTGATAATAATATTATTTATAACTATATGTACAGATTGCTGCGGCATGGGATAGATGTGCCGGTAGTGGCTGGTATCATGCCGGTGACAAATGCCAGACAGATCAACCGTATCTGCGAATTGAGCGGTACGAAGCTGCCTCCAAATTACCGGGCTATCGTTGAGAAGTTTGCCGATGATCCCGAAGCATTGAAGCAGGCCGGGATAGCTTATGCTACGGGGCAGATCGTTGATCTGATCGCCAACGGGCTGAAAAATATCCATGTTTATACGATGAACCGGCCGGAGATCATTGGCGGGATCATGAAAAATTTGTCGGAGATAGTTAAATGAAATATGTCAGAGCTGAAGCAGTGAGATATATGGGTGCCAAAAAAGATGACCGTGATGCCGGAGTTCTGGCAGATCTGGCTTATCTGCAGCTGCGTAATGAGGTACGGCCTAAAAGCTGCTGGCGTATTTGCGGCTGCAGTGTCGATGCCGGGGGTGTAACCTTAGTGGCGAATGGTATGCGTTTTGAGAGCAAAAATTTGGCAGCTCATCTGCAGGGGTGTAAAAAACTTGCCGTTCTGGCGGCGACGTTGGGCAGCAATGCCGATATCGTCCTGCGGCGTCTGGCATTGACCAATGTAGCGCAGGCGGCTGCGGCGCAGGCAGTATGTGCCGCTTTGATCGAAAGCTATTGTGATGAAACGGAAGCAGAGATAGCGGCTGCGGCTGCTGGCCTGCATTTAAAACCGCGGTTTTCGCCGGGATATGGCGACTGGCGGCTGGAGGACCAGCAGCAGCTGCTGGCCTTGCTGGATTGCGGTAAAAGTATCGGACTGACTTTGACCGACGGCTATATGCTGACGCCGGTAAAATCGGTGACTGCGGTCATAGGCCTGACAGAAGATACTGTTTGTAATAGCAGTAAATGTGCGGCGTGCCTTAATCAAGAGTGCGAATTTAGAAAGGAATGAAAGCATGGGTTTCAGGGATTTATTAGGCAGGGAGTTATTATTTTTTGACGGCGCGACCGGGACGATGCTGCAGGCGCTGGGTCTGCAGCCTGGCGAGCTGCCGGAGCTGTGGAATTTTACGCATGCTGATAAGGTACAGTCGGTACATGAAGCGTACCTGGACAGCGGTTCGAATATCATAAAAAGTAATACCTTTGGGGCGAACCGTCTCAAATTCAAAGAGATGGACATCACTGTTGACGAGGTCGTGGCAGCGGCTTTAAAAATAGGGCGGGCTGCCTGCGCAGGAAGAGAGAAAGCTTTTGTGGCCCTGAATCTGGGCCCGACCGGGAAATTACTGGCGCCTTATGGTGATCTGCCATTTGAAGAAGCTGTGGATATTTATGGGGAAGTGGTACGCAGTGGAGCCAGGCATGGCGCTGATCTGATTTTGATCGAAACTATGAGCGATACCTATGAGATCAAAGCCGCACTTTTAGCCGCCAAAGAAAACAGCGACCTGCCGGTGATCGTTACTTTGACTTTTGATAAAGACGGTAAGCTGCTGACCGGGGCGGACGTTTTGAGTGCCGTAGCAATGGTGGAAGGGCTGGGTGCCGATGCCGTAGGCTTTAACTGCGGTCTGGGTCCCAAACAGATGCGCAGGCTGCTGCCGCAGCTTCTGGAAGCCTGTTCACTGCCGATAGTATTGAACCCCAATGCCGGCTTGCCGGTGCAGCGTGACGGTAAAACTGTTTTTGACGTCGGGCCGGAAGAATTTGCCCGGATGATGCAGGAAATGATCCCGCTGGGTATCTCTGTAGCCGGCGGCTGCTGCGGGACTACGCCCGCGCATATCAGGGCGCTGATCGAAAAATGCCGCGGGCTGCAGCCTGGCGGCCGCCGCGCCTGTGAGTTGACAGTGGTTTCTTCTTATGGCAAAGCAGTCGTTATCGGCGGGGAGCCGGTGCTGATAGGCGAACGGATCAATCCTACAGGCAAGCCGCGGCTAAAACAGGCTATTTTGGACGGCGATCTGGATTATATCTGCCGTCTGGGGTTGGAACAGCTGGAAAATGACGCGCATATTTTAGACGTCAATGTAGGCGTGCCTGGCATTGACGAAGCTGCCGCAGCGGCGAAAACTGTGTTGGCTTTGCAGGCTGTTACTTCAGCGCCGCTGCAGATCGATACCTCGGATTATGCGACGATGGAACGGGCGCTGCGGTTATATAACGGCAAACCGCTGTTAAATTCTGTCAGCGGGAAGGAAGAAGCTTTGGCGCAGGTGCTGCCGCTGGCTAAAAAATACGGCGCGGTAGTAGTAGGGCTGGCCTTAGACGATGCCGGGATCCCTGCGACAGCGGCTGGACGTCTGGCCGTGGCTGAAAAAATACTTGCCCGTGCGGCAGAATACGGCATCGAAAAACGTAATATCATTATCGACCCGCTGGCGCTGACTATCAGCACGGGGCCGGATAATGCTGCGGTCGATCTGGAAGTGATCCGCGCATTGGCGGCGCAGCAGGTCAAAACGATCATGGGCGTGTCGAATATTTCTTTTGGACTGCCGTTGCGCGATGCCGTCAACAGCACATTTTTGGCGCTGGCAATGGAAGCAGGGCTGTCCTGTGCGATCATCAATCCGCAAAGCAGGGCGATGCTGGACACTTATTACGCTTACAGGGCTTTAAAAGGGCTGGATGCCGGCTGTAAAGCTTATGTCAGGCGTTTTGCCGATGCGGGCGCGCAGGTACAGGCGGCGAAAGTCAGCGAATATACGCTGCATGACGCGATCGTCAAAGGCCTGCAGGAGCAGAGCCGGTTGGCGGTGACAAAACTGCTGGAAACAGAAAAACCGCTGGATATTATCAATACCCAGATGATCCCTGCTTTAGATTTTGTCGGTAATGGCTTTGAGAAAAAAGAACTGTTCCTGCCGCAGCTGCTGATGAGTGCTGACGCGGCTAAGGCTGCTTTCGACGTGATCCGCGACCGAATGGCTGACGGCGGCGCAGCAGCCAAAGGCGAGGCTGTCGTCCTTGCGACAGTCAAAGGCGATATCCACGATATCGGTAAAAATATCGTGAAGGTGCTGCTGGAAAATTATGGCTATAATGTCATCGATCTGGGGAAAGACGTGGCTATAGAAGCGGTTGTAGCGGCTACGCTGGAACATAAGGCGCATGTCGTTGGCCTGTCAGCTTTAATGACGACTACGGTCGGGGCGATGGAGGCGACGATCAGAGCTTTACGGGATGTCTGCGACTGCCGCATCGTCGTTGGCGGCGCTGTTTTAACGCAGGAGTATGCTGACAGTATTGGCGCCGATCACTATGCGCCTAACGCTGTCAGTGCAGTGGGCTATGTGAATGAGGCTCTGGCAAAATAAGTTTCTGGCAGGAGCCTGAAAAGCTGAGCCTGCGGTAAAAACGCAATAACAGATGTATATGTAAAAAAATATACAAAGTATATTGTATACAAAATCACGCAGCAAGAAAATCTCTTACAGCAGTGTACGCGAGAGGTGGACTTGCTGCGTTGCTGTTTTCGCAAAAGTCCTTTTAAAAAGGACAAAACAGTGATCTTCCAGCACTTTAAAACAACAATATTCTTACAAAAATGTTAAAATAGCCAAAAGTATACTGTAAAATCGTAAAGAAAATATGAAGAAACGGTAATATTGTCACATTCGCGCTTTGGTGTTATAATCATTTACAGTTAAGGGGAAAAAGCTGTGTAAACAGTAAAGAAGGGACAGATTACATTGAAAATGAAAAAATTATTATCAGCGCTGCTGGCTTCGGCAGTAGCAATGAGTTTGGTGGCAGGCTGCGGCGGCGAGAAAAAGGAAGCGGCGAAAGCCTCTGACGTGATCAAAGTCGGCGTTTTCCTGCCGTTGACAGGCGATAATGCAGCCGGCGGCGAACTGGAGCTCCGTGGCATCAAGCTTGCTAATAAGCTGCATCCTGAAGTTTTAGGCAAAAAGATCGAGCTCGTTGTGGCTGATAACAAATCCGATAAAGCGGAAGCTGCTTCCGTTGCCGCCCGCCTCATCGAAAAAGATAAGGTCAGCGTTATCGTAGGTTCTTATGGTTCTTCCCTGTCCATGGCGGCAGGCAATATCGTCAAAGACAGCAAGGTTCCGGCTGTTGGTACTAGCTGCACCAATCCGCAGGTAACTGCCAACAACGATTATTATTTCCGTGCCTGCTTTATTGATCCGTTCCAGGGCACAGTTATGGCAAACTATGCTTTCAAACAGGGCGCTAAAAAAGTTGCCATCGTACAGGAAGTTTCCAACGACTATGCAGTCGGACTGGCAAAATTCTTCAAAGAAGCTTTTATAAAACTTACCGGTGATGAAAACAGCATCGTTGAGATCGCCAACTATCAAACCGGAGATAAAGATTTCAGTGCTATCCTTACTAATATCAAAGCTAAGAATCCTGATGCTATCTTTGCACCGGGTAACTTTACCGAATCTGCACTGCTGGTAAAACAGGCGCGTCAGCTTGGCATCGAAGCTCCCTTTATGGGCGGCGATACCTGGGAAACTCAGGAATTCATCGACGTCGGCGGTAAAGATGTTGAAGGCGTAGCTCTTTCTACGGCTTTCGACCGTGAAAAAGCAACCACTCCGGAAGCCAAAAAATTCCTGGATGAATATGTAAAAGAGTATAAAGGCGAACCTTCCGCATTGACCGCAATGGCTTATGACGCTTATCTGATCGCTGTTGACGGCATTAAACGCGCAGGCTCCACCGATACTGTCAAGATCCGTGACGCTATCGCAGCCACTAAAGATCTGGAATGTGTCACCGGTATGACCACGCTTGATAAAAACGGCGACCCGATCAAAGGCGCTGTGATCAAAACTGTTAAAGACGGTAAATTTACCTTCCTCGATTTCGTAGAAGCTAAATAATTTATTGGTTCTTTCATAACCCTTTTTCTTTCTGTTAGTGCTCCCTTCTCCTTAAGGGAAGGGAGCAATTCTTTTGTGTCATGAGGTGTTTTTCATGGAATTTTTCCAAGCGATCGCGAATATGTCGGGTGAGAGCCTTGCGCAGCATTTGGCTAACGGCATATCTCTCGGCAGTCTGTATGCTTTGATCGCCATCGGCTATACGATGGTTTACGGCATTTTATTGATGATAAACTTTGCACACGGCGATATCGTTATGATGGCATGTTATTTTGCCTTTTTCGGTATTACCGTTTTTCACATTCCCTGGTATATTACTTTTATCGGGGTCATTATTGCCACGGCGATTTTAGGCGTAGTTATCGAACGGACGGCTTATCGTCCTTTGCGTGACGCACCGAAAAATTCTGTGCTTATTTCTGCTATCGGCGCTTCGTTTTTATTGGAAAACCTGGCCAATTACCTGTTCAGCGGCCGTCCGATGCGTTTTCCGAACATTGAACTTTTATCGCAGAATATTTCTGTCGGCGGGATCCAGATCCAGGCTATCTGTCTGGTCATTCCCGTTATTACTATTATCAGCCTTGTTGTGCTGCTGCACATCGTCAATCATACTAAAACCGGTATGGCTATGCGTGCAGTTTCCAAAGACTATGAGATCGCACGCGTTATGGGCGTCGATATTGATAAAATAATTTCGATCACCTTTATCATCGGTTCCTCTTTGGCGGCTATCGGCGCCATTATGTGGGGAATACGTTACCCCGGCATTACTCCGATGATGGGCGTCATGCCGGGTTTGAAGTGCTTTATAGCGGCTGTTATCGGCGGTATCGGCAATATCAAGGGCGCAGTTCTGGGCGGTTTTATCCTGGGCCTGGGCGAGATCCTGATCGTTGCTTTTTTCCCGCAGCTGTCCGGTTACCGCGATGCCTTTGCCTTTATCGTACTGATCGTGATCCTGTTTTATAAACCTACGGGCCTTTTGGGCGAAAAAACGACTGAGAAGGTGTGACGAAGATGAAAAAGAAAGATATTTTCCTTACTTTGATCGCTGTTGCCGCACTTTTTGGCGTCGCCTGCTTTGTCCAGACGGAGATGGATTCTTATATCCGCAGGATCGTCAATTTGTGCCTGGTTTATGCGATCATCGGCTTATCCATGAATCTGACCAACGGTTTTGTCGGGCAGTTTTCTCTGGGGCAGGCCGGCTTTATGGCTATCGGGGCTTATGTAGTGGGTATTTTTACCGTACCTGTCGAGCTGCGTCCCAATGTTTTTTATGCGGCGCCGATGAATCCCATGATCGCCGATATCCAAATGCCCTTGTGGCTGGCGTTGATCGCCGGCGGACTTTTGGCGGCATTAGTGGCTTTTTTGATCGGGACGCCGGTACTGCGCCTGCGCGGAGACTATCTTGCCGTAGCGACGCTGGGCTTCTCCGAAATCATCCGTATCTGGATCACTAACGCGCAGAGCATTACCAACGGCGCTTTGGGGATCAAAGATATCCCGCCGCTGAATGATGTGCGTTATATCTTTTTAGCGACGGCAGTGACTTTTGTTTTTATCGCGCTTTTGATCAATTCTTCCTACGGACGCGCTTTTAAAGCGATCCGCGAGGATGAGATCGCGGCAGAGGCGATGGGTGTCAGCCTGTTCTGGCATAAAAATCTGGCCTTTATGATCAGCGCTTTCTTTGCCGGTGTGGGCGGGGGCCTGTACGGTGCGCTGTTAGGTACTGTCGATCCTAAAAATTTCCTGTTTACGCTGACTTATAATTTCCTTTTGATCATCGTTCTGGGCGGTATGGGCAGTATCACCGGCAGTATGCTGGGAGCCGTTATCGTTACGGCGGGGCTGGAATTCCTGCGTGTCTTTGACGAACCGCTGATGCTGTTCGGTATGGATATCCCGCTGTTCAGGCCAGGGTTCCGGATGGTCATCTTTTCAGCGCTGCTGATGGCCTGCGTTCTTTTCTGGCGGCACGGCATCATGGGCACCAGCGAGCTGACCTGGAAAAACATTCGTGCCTTCTGTAAAAATCCATTGAGCTTCTTTGGGCGGAAAGGAGCGGCCAGATGATTTTAAAAACTGATAATATCACGATGCAGTTTGGCGGCGTAACGGCTGTTAATCTGCTCAATATCGAGATCAATGAGCATGAGATCGTTGCTTTGATCGGCCCTAACGGCGCCGGTAAGACAACGGCATTCAATATGATCACCGGCGTTTATACGCCAACCAGCGGCGACGTGATCTATACGGACGCACAGGGTGAAGAGCAGAAAATAACCGGTAAGAGACCCAGCGAGATCGCAAAAATGGGCGTGGCGCGTACCTTTCAGAATATCCGGCTGTTCAAAAATCTTTCGGTTTACGAAAATGTTATGATCGCCAAGCATTTACATCTGAAATCCGATTTCATGTCGGCAGCGCTGCATCTGCCCTGGTATAATAAAGAACAGCGGGAAATGGAAGCCTCTGTGGAAGCTCTGCTGCGTAAGGTTGATTTGTGGGAGCTGCGTGATGAAAAAGCATCCAGCCTGCCTTATGGTCAGCAGCGTCGTCTGGAGATCGTCCGCGCTTTGGCGACCGGGCCGCGGCTGCTGCTTTTAGACGAGCCGGCTGCGGGTATGAATCCTAAGGAAACTGATGAACTGACGGAATTTATTCGTCAGATCCGCAATGAATATGATCTGACGGTTTTCATGATCGAGCATCATATGGATCTGGTCATGGAAATATCCGACCGCATTTATGTTTTGGATTTTGGCATGACTATTGCTGAAGGTACGCCGGAAGAGATCCAAAATAACAGGCGCGTTATCGACGCTTATCTGGGGGTGGACGAAGATGCTTAAAGTACAGGACCTATTTGTAGCTTACGGCGGCATCGAAGCGCTCAAAGGTATTTCCCTGGAAGTGCCTGAAGGTAAGATCGTGACGCTCATCGGCGCTAACGGCGCCGGCAAAAGCACCTTACTGCGGACAATAGTCGGGCTGGTAAAGCCTAAAAGCGGCAGCATCAGCTATAACGAGCAGAATATTACCGGGCTCAATTCGCAGAAGATCGTTAAAACAGGGATCACTCTTGTTCCTGAAGGCCGCCGGGTTTTTCCAAATCTGACGGTGCTGGAAAATCTGCAGATCGGCGCTTATATGCGCAATGATAAGGAAGAAATAGCCAAAGACATCAAATGGGTATATGAATTGTTCCCACGTTTGGAAGAACGCAGCTGGCAGATGGCCGGTACCTTATCCGGCGGCGAGCAGCAGATGCTGGCTGTCGGCAGAGCGCTGCTTTCGAGGCCGCAGCTGATGATGATGGACGAGCCTTCCCTGGGGTTGGCGCCGCTGATCATCAAAGATATTTTTAATATCATTCAGGAGATCAACAGCAGAGGCATGACGATCCTGCTGATCGAACAGAATGCCAATATGGCGCTGAAGGTCGCTCATCAGGCTTACGTACTGGAAACAGGCAAAATAACTATGAGCGGGACCGGTCAGGAGCTTTTGGAAAATCCTGACATCAAAGCGGCCTATCTTGGTAAAAAACGTAATCAAAAATAAACGCAGCAGCCGGCAGTATTTGCCGGCTGTTTTTGTATTTAGCAGCATTTTCTTGCGAAAATAGCTCAAACAGGCTATCATATAAAAAGAGAATGGTGGTAAATAAATGGTAGAAAATTTTTTTAGAAGTTGCAGGCGGCATCGGGAAATGCTGCGTTTTTCAGTTTTGGCGCTGTTGCTGCTCTGGGTCATCTGGCAACTGCACAGTTCGCCCTATATTTTTCATCCTGCTTCAGTTGATGATGTGCGGCGCTGGGTCGCATCGTACGGCAACCTGGGGCCACTGGTTTATGTAGCGTTATATGCGGTACGGCCGCTGCTGTTTTTTCCGGGTATTTTTTTGAATCTCAGTGCGGGGATCTTGTTTGGACCCATGCTGGGTATAGTTTATTTGTTATGCGGCGGTCTGAGCAGTGCTCTTTTGTGCTATGCTTTGGGAAGTCTGGGCGGCGGCAGAAAGCTGCTTGACCGTTATGGCGGCTGCTGGGGTGAAAGGCTGACCAATTATCTGAGCGGCAGCGGCGGCTTCGTCAAGATGCTGTGGCTGCGCACAGTACCGATTTTTCCGTATGATCCGGTAAGCATTATTGCCGGCTGCTGTAAGATGAATCTGCAGCTGTATGCTGCGGCAACTGTACTGGGCATGCTGCCGGGAGCGATTGCTTATAATCTGCTGGCTGATGCTGTTTCAGGCGGCAGCGGCTTATATGTGTCTGCTGCCGTAGTCGTTATAGCTTTTGGCCTGCCGCTGGCGTGGTGGGCCTGGGGCGGCGAACATAAAAAATTAAAGGAGTAGATACTGATGAATGTTTACGTTTGGCGTCATAACAAAACTTATCACAGTCACAGTATGATCAATGAACCCTGCGTGCAGAGCCATTTTTATCTGGACGCGCTGGCGATCGTCGCTGCCAATAATCTGGAAGAGGCCTTGGCCAAGCTGGCGGAACAGAACGCAGGCTGGCGGATCGAAGATCTGCGCGAGCTTACTCCAAAGGTTTATGATCTGGACGTTCCCCAGGTTATTTTTACAGAAGTCCGCGGCTCCATAGCGGAATAGGAAGGCGATAACATGGATAAAACAGTGGAAATGGAAATGAAACTGACGATTGCCCGTAAAGATTTAAAAAAGCTGCTGGCTTCTGAGCTGATTACGGTCAAAACTATCAAAGGCAGCCTGGCTAAACAGGAGCTGCTGACAACGTATTATGATACGGAGTCCTATAAGCTGACTGAAGCCGGTATGGCATATCGCATCAGGCGCAACGGTAAAAAATACGAAGCTACTATCAAAACAGAACAAAGCTCGGGCGGAGGCCTTTCGGCCCGCCGCGAGTTTAATATCCCTCTCAAAAAAGATGCTCCGCTGCTAAGCGGTTTTGCAGAGCTGGGGTTGGAGGCCGATCTGGAAGAGCTGCTGGCAGGAGAAGAACTGCAGAAGCTTTTCACCGTGGAAGTAAAAAGAGAGGTCAGACTCTTGCAGGTGACGCCCGCTACCGTTCTGGAAATGGCAATTGACCAGGGCAAGATCAGCGCCGGGAAGCAGAAAGAAAAAATTGACGAAGTAGAACTGGAGCTCAAAGAGGGGACAAAAGCTGATCTCTTGGATTTTACGGCGCAGGTGGCTGCGAAGATCCCTGTTTTTATCGAGCCGCGCAGCAAGTTTGCCCGTGGGCTGCATTTGCTGGGCAACGGTGAAGAGCATGAACTGCCGAAGGGACGGCTGAAAATCGACCGGGGCGGCATGGTCCAGGATGAGCTTGGCAAACTATTGGAATATTATGGCGACAGGATCTTAAAGCTGCAAAACAGGCTGCTGCTGGACAAAACCATGCTGGTGCAGGCTGATAAACTGCTGCTGCCCCAATTCAGGCATTTGCAGGCTTTGCTGGCGCTGATCAAGCCGCTGCTGGCTGAAGGCGAGTATGAGAAAATGCGGAAGCTGCTGGCAGAACCTGCCGGTACGCTGAATGTTCTGTTTCGGTATAAACGTTTGCTGCAGCAGTGGCAGCTGCTGCAGGGAACAGCGGGCAGCAGCTTTTTGCAGCGGCCGCAGCTGGCTGAAAAACTGACGGAAGAAATAGAAAACATTCTGGCTGAAGTTGATAAACAGCTGCAGCAGGGTGTTTACAGTCATTGTATCTTCAAATTGCTGGCCTGGACGGAACAGTCGTTATGGCAGAACAGTTATTATGTGGAAGTTGAGCAGCTGGCAGGCTGCCGGATCGAAGACTGGTATAATATGCTGAAAGAACTGGACATTAAAGGCGATAAAATAGACGAGGCGCAGGCTCAAAGCATTTTACGCATTTGTGAAGTGATTTATTACGCCCGCCGCAGCCTTAAGATCGACCGGCTCAGTAAAACAGTCTGGAAAGACGTCAAAGAGTTGTATCAGAGGATACAAATACTGGTTTACGATGTGTACAGCAGTAAATGTCTGCTGAACTGCGTCAAGGGAAACAACAGCCGGGCGCTCTATCGCGACGGCGGCCTGCTTTTGGGCTGGCGCCTGCAGGCCCTGCAGTCAGCGAATGCTAAAGCTTTGAAAGCATATGAGAAATTGTTGGAAGATCTGAAGAAATGAACATCTAAAGAAATTCAAAAATAAAACCTAAAAAAGTTCGAGTGAACAGGTAAATAAACCCTGTCAACTGAAAAGTTGACAGGGTTTATTTTTTTCTGGCGAGTTACTTTAAGCGTGCGGATGCTGGTTTCAGGCGTCAGCCTGACAATGCGAATGTGGCTCGATGCGACATTTGCTTGTCCGGGGGGGGGACATCGTGTTAAAATATATTTAATAATCAAAGTTTTGGTTATAAAAAATTATTTTAAATAATAAACATTACACAAGGGAGGGAGATTTATGAAAAAGGGTAAAAGTGTTTTGACAAGGCGCGTGCTGGCCGGACTGCTGGCAGGGGTGCTGCTGGGCAGCGTGGGCTATGTACAGCCTGCGGCTGCTGCGGGGCAGATCGTCAAGATAGAGACGCAGGATGATTATATTCAAGCAGGCAATGACGTTAAAGACAGCGCAGGTAATATCAGCCCCAGCGGTTCTGCTTCCGGTAACCAAGTGACCATCGGCACAGCTGGCGGCGGTGACGTACCGCTGATTGGCACCGGAACTGGCAGCGGCGAACAAAAAAATGTTTATGGCGGTTATGGCTTTAGCTCCGCTGTTGTCGATAATAATCATGTCTATATAATCAGCGGCCAGATGGGACAAGTTTACGGCGGTTATGCCGGCAGCAATGGTGCAGTAACAAATAACAAAATAACCGTCACTGGCGGTACGATAACAGACAGTGTTATTGGCGGCTACAGCAACGGCAGCTCAGCCACAGGCAATAAAGTGGATATCACTGACGGTACGGTTAAGAGTTATGTTATTGGCGGCTATAGCAATAGCTATAGCGATAGCGATACGGTCACAGGCAACAGCGTCACTATCAGCAAAGGCACCATTGAAGATTATGTCAAGGGCGGTTATGGCATCGGCAAGGTGGAAGGCAATAGTGTCACTATCAGCGGTGGTGAGGTACACAAGATTGTCTATGGCGGAGATTCCATAAACAGTACGGCTGTGGGCAACATTCTTACTATTACGGGCGGTACTATCGGGCAAGACGATGGCAGCGGCATGTATACTTATTATGTCGCTGGCGGTAATGGTGTTGAGGCTGCTACAGACAATATTGTTATCATTGAAAAAGGTACTGTCAACGGCAGCGTCACCGGCGGCGATGCTAGCAGCGGTAAGTCTACAGACAATAAAGTTTATATCAGCGGCGGCACTGTCAAAGATGTAGTTTACGGAGGCTACAGCGCTGGCAATAGCGTTGGCAATGATGATGTCATGGGCAATCTGATAGTCATCAGCGGTAACGGTGAGGTCGCTAAAAATGTCTACGGAGGTTTTGGCAGTGCCAGCGGCGCTGTAACAGGCAATGAAGTCCGTATCAGCGGCGGCATTATTAGCGGCTCTGTCTATGGTGGGTATGGACAGCGGGGAGCTGTCACAGATAACAGCGTCACTATCAGCGGCGCACCAAAATTTGGCACTGAATCGGTGCTGTACGGCGGCGCTACTACCAGCGGTACGGTCAGCGGCAATATACTGAATATCCATACCAAAGGGCTTGAGGTAGCCAACGTCAAGGGTTTTGACGTTTATAACTTCTATCTGCAAAACGACACCCAGGCCGGCAACACCCTGCTGACCCTGACAGGCGGTAATGGCAGTGATAAGAGTACCAGCCTTGACGGCAGTACTATCAACGTTGGCATGGAAGGTTCAGCCCCTGCTCTGCAGGTAGGCGACAGCGTTATTCTTGTCAAGAATGAAAACGGTATTACTGGAGATGTGACTTACGGCAAGATCAAAGACGGGGTCAGCATCGAGTATGAATTTACAACTGAGTTAGAGGGCGGTACAGCTTTGGTGAGCAGGGTCACCAGAGCCGGTATCAGCGGCGACAGCAAGTCCCCGGTGGAGACACAGCTGGCGGCTGCAGCCTTTATCAACAGTGGCGCAGACCTTTTGGCAGGCAGCGGCGTAAGCAGTGCGGTAACGGCGGCGGGCAGCGGTAATGCGGAAATGTTCGGCGCTATGGGCGGCGGCAGTATGCGCTACAAGAGCGGTTCCCATGCCGATGTGCATGGTTATAATTTAGCCTTGGGCGTTGGCAAAGCCATCGCCAACAAGGCAGGGCAGCTGACCTTCGGTCCCTTTGTAGAATACGGCCACGGCAATTACACCAGCCATTTGGACAGCGGCGTGCGTGGCGACGGCAATACCAAATATTATGGTATCGGTATGCTGGCACGGCAGGATAATACCAGCGGTGTATATTACGAAGGCAGCCTGCGTTACGGACGCATGGACGCCGACTATGGCAGCAACGACATGAGCGGTTCGCTGGGTAAAGTATATACCCAATATGACAGCAGCAACGCTTATTATGGCGCGCATCTGGGCATCGGCAAAGTGACGGAACTGAACGATAGTACCAAAGCCGATGTTTACGCCAAGCTGCTGTACACCCACCAAAGGGGCGACAGCGTTACTTTGCAGGGCCAGGGCGCAGGGGAAGAATATGACTTTGATGCCGTAGACAGCACCCGCGCCAGAGTGGGGGCAAGGGTAAGCAAAGCTTACGGCGAGCGTGGCAGCGGTTATGTAGGCGTGGCCTATGAATACGAATTTAACGGTGAAGCAAGAGCCACCGTCAAAGGGTTCAGCACCCCGTCGCCCAGTATCAAAGGCAGCAGCGGTATGCTGGAGCTGGGCTACATTTTGCAGCCCCAAGGGGCTAATGACCCGTCCATCAACATCGGCCTGCAGGGCTGGGGTGGTAAAAAACAAGGCTTCACGGGCAATGTAAATTTTGTATGGACGTTTTAAGTGAGCGGCGCTTTCTTTCAAGAAAGTGCTATAATAAAGAAACAAAAAATTAAATTCAAACACTCAAAGCAAAAACAGATCCCGTCAAGCTTAAAAGCTGACGGGATCTGTTTCTTTACATATGCAAATGTTCTTCCAGCATACCCTGATGGATTCCTTCTGGATCTTGCAGGAGTTGGACTTTCAGGCGTGTGATACGGATGTTATCCAGCTCTTCGACTGAAAATTCCGCAGTGGGCAGTTTTACAGTCTGACCTAATTGAGGTGGATAGTCCAGTTGGGAATAGACCCAGCCGCCGATGGTGTCACAGCTTTCAGAGGATAATTCCAGACCGAACAGGTCGTTGACGTCTTCCAGCAGCATTTTACCGTCGATGGAATAGATCTTATCGCCTTCAGCTTCTATTTCCGGGCGTTCTTCGTCAAATTCGTCCTGGATCTCGCCGACGATTTCTTCTAATATATCTTCGATGGTGACCATACCGGCGGTGCCGCCGTATTCATCGATCAAAATTGCCAGCTGTTTACGTTGTTTTTGCAGCAGGCGCAGCAGCTTACTGATCGGCATGGATTCAGGCACGACCAGAACTTCACGCGCCAGGGTGCGTAAATCAGGTTTCTGACCGGCGTTTAAAGCCCGCAGCAGGTCTTTGATGTGCAGAAAGCCGATGATATGGTCTTTATCTTCTTCGCAGATCGGGTAACGGGTCATGCGTTCACCGAGAGCGACCTGGATGTTTTCCTCAAAGGTGTCATCCAGAAACATACAGATCATATCTGTACGCGGGACCATGATCTCGCTGGCGTGGCGCTCGGAAAAATCAAAAACATTGTCCAGATAGGTCAGCTCGCTTTTGTCGATATAGCCGTATTTATAGCTTTGTTCCATCAAAAGGCGGATCTCGTCTTCATTATGCGCTTCCTCAGCTTCGCTGGCAGCGTGGATACCCATACGCCTCAGGGTCCAGTTGGCAACATGGTTGAGAAACCAGACGGCCGGATACATCAGTTTATTGAACATGATCAGCGGCCAGGCGACAAAAAGCACTACTTTTTCTGTTTTCTGGATCGATAAGGATTTTGGAACCAGCTCGCCCAGTACGATATGCAGAGCGGTAATGACAGAGAAACCGACAACGAAGGCAATCGTATGCTCAAGCTGTGCCGGTACATGGAATAAATGAAATAACGGCGTCAGCATTTTGGCTACAGCCGGTTCGCCGATCCAGCCAAGACCAAGGGACGCAAGGGTGATGCCCAGTTGGGTCACTGATAAATAGGCATCAAGATGTTCGGTGACCTGACGGGCATGGACAGCCTGCCTGTTGCCTTCTTTTATTAAAGTGTCAAGGCGCGAAGGACGCACTTTAACTATAGAAAATTCTGATGCAACGAAAAAACCGTTGAGCGCGACTAAAAATAAAATAATAATGATGTTAAAGATTATACTGAGATATTCCAAAGAATCTGTTTCCCTGCGGAAACATGTTCACCTCCGTTGCTGCTTAAAGCAGTATATTATATAAAAATAATTTTATCATAGGTCGAGGTTATAAATAAAGTTTCATTTTAGTATAAATCAGTTGTTGATAAGCCGTTTTGGCAGGTCAGGGCTTAACTACTTCCTGCGAAGAATGTATAGTAGCCTAGACGCTGTATATCGCAGTTTTTCAAAATATTCAGATGTTTGGAAATAATGTTTTGCAGTTGCTGTGCTGATAATCAACTCAGGCTAAGCGCATTTTGGCAGTCGGGCTGAGTGTACATTATTAAAACAGCAGTTGCGCCTGAAAAAGAGATGGAAGTGCTTTAATATTTTATTGCAAGTGTTTTTGAAATTTATGGCAAAAAATAAAAGCTGAAATATATCTATAATATTTAAAATATGCAGTAGCAACAATGCCGATAAAAGCTGGCTCCAGGCCAGTTTAGACCCCATGTTGCTACAGTAACAAAAAATTGAAATATTGTTTAAATTAATTAAACTATTAGAAACAATAATGTTCGCTATTTTCATACATTGTTAAACTAGACGGTGTAATTATAAAATTCTACAATGAAAATGTAATCACAAGGGTGATTAAGTAAACAAAAAGGAGGATTATGTATAAACTATTTTAGGAAATGAGGTGAGTTTATGTCTTCAGCAGTCAAATGTTTAATTGTTTTAGCAATAGTGGCCTTATTATTTATTACTGAACTTATTCCTCTGGCCATTACCGCTATGGGCGGCGCTATCGCCTGCGGACTTTTGGGATTTATCCCGGCTAAACAGGTTTTTTCGGGACTTTCTAATTCAACAGTAGTGCTTTTTGCTGGTATGTTCGTTGTTGGTGCGGCTATGTTCCATACTGGACTGGCCCAGAAGATTGGTATCTCTATCGTTAAACTTTCAGGTACCAGTGAAAACAGTTTGATGTTTGGTATCATGATCGTTGGTGCAGGTTTATCTTCTGTTCTGTCTAATACCGGTACGGCAGCCTGCCTGATGCCGGTTGTTCTGGGCATCTGTGCTGCGGCAAAGATCCCTGCTTCACGCCAGTTGATGCCGTTGGCTTACGCCGCAGGTGTTGGCGGTATCATTACTTTGGTAGGTACTCCGCCTAACATTATCGTTTCCGGCGCTTTGACTTCTTTTGGGTATGCGCCCTTCTCTTTCTTCGAGTTTGCCTGGATAGGTGTTCCTCTGACTATTGTGGCTATTGCTTATATGATGTTTATCGGCAAGTATCTGCTGCCGAAAGCTGAATTGGACGCAGATCAGGAAATCGAACAGGAAATTGAAGCGACAGTACATGACAGTAAAAAACAAGTTATTTCCGGTTTGATCCTGGCAGTAGTTGTTATCGTTATGGCACTTGATCTGAAGAGCGTAACTTTGGAAATGGCCGCTATCATCGGCGCCCTGGTTTGTGTGCTGACGGGCTGCCTGACTGAAAAGCAGGCTTATGCGTCCATCGACTGGGTAACGATCTTCCTGTTTGCAGGTATGATGCCTGTATCTACGGCAATGGATAAGACCGGCGCCGGTAAATTGATCGCCGAGTGGGCAGTAAGCCTGATGGG
Source organism: uncultured Phascolarctobacterium sp. (assembly GCF_958349595.1). Lineage (NCBI taxonomy): Bacteria > Bacillati > Bacillota > Negativicutes > Acidaminococcales > Acidaminococcaceae > Phascolarctobacterium > uncultured Phascolarctobacterium sp. The sequence goes on from NZ_CATWDQ010000006.1 coordinate 41,082, forward strand.
AGGTTCTCCTACCCCGATCATTATGACTTCAGTATTGTTTATCATCTCCTGTACGTTGACGCAGTTTATGTCGAATACGGCTGCTGCAGCCTTGTTGGCTCCGGTAGGCGTAGCCATTTCGCAGCAGCTGGGAGCTTCCCCGAAAGCAGTATTGATGGCTATCGGTGTCGCAGCTTCTTGCGCTTTCGCAACTCCGGTAGGTACTCCGCCCTGTACTTTGGTATTGGGGCCTGGTAACTATAAGTTTATGGACTATGTAAAAGTAGGCGTACCGCTGGTAATTCTCTGCTTTATCGTTTCTATCATCGTTATTCCGATGGTATGGCCATTCTTCCCCGGTTAATTGGGACGGCTGTGGAAGAACTGTACATAAATTTCTCCTTTTTACAGCAGGAATGCTTTTTGGGTGGCATTCCTGCCAGTTTACCCGGGATTTAAAGTGAAAGAAGGTGTGACTGGTATGGGAGCAGAAGCTATTGCAGGTGGTATTGTTGCAATTATTTTCTCTACTTGCTGGTGGCTGGTTAAAAGTTGATTTTAACAATTAAAATTCGTAAGCGCGGCTTTTTCGACTAATTAGAACCAACTGAGAAAGCGCGTAAGGTAATCTTTCACTGAAGCAGAAGTACTTATAAGTGCTTCTGCTTTTTTATGGATATTTGCAATGACATGCAAAAATAGAAAGTCCATTCCTCATTTGAGGAATGGACTTTCTATTTCTTAAATAATTAAAGCTTTATTCAAAACAATTTAGTCAGCAGAGGCAGCAGCAGCGGCGCTAAAATAGAAGTAGCGATACCGGTAAGTCCAATAGCAACGCCGCCGATAGCCAGCTGGACTGCACTTTTATTGACGCAGGCGCTGGTGCCCAGGCCATGGCTGGAGGCACCGATGGCCAGACCGATGGCGATATCGTTTTTAAAGCCCAGCAGCTCAAGGATCTTATGATTGAAGGTGGAGCCGAACATACCGGTGAAGATGACGCAGGCTGCCGTTAAGGAGGGGATACCGCCGATGACGTTGGAAATATCCATGGCGATAGGCGTAGTTACCGACTTAGGAACCAGCGAGAGCAACACTTGCTGGCTGGCACCGAACAGAGTGCCGCAGATAAAAATGGCTGTGATGCCAACGGTGGTAGCGACAAGCACGCCGCTGACAATGATAAAAAAGTTGGCTTTTAAGGTTTTGCGGTTGCGGTACAACGGCAGAGCCAGAGCTACTGTAGCCGGTCCCAGAAGAAAGTTGATAAAACTGGCGCCGGAGGCGTATTGCTCGTAAGTGATATGAGGCGCCTGAAAATAGATGATGCCCATGATGATGGGGCAGGCCAGCACAAAAGGCGGAATGATGTTGAGTTCCAGGCGGTTGACGAGCAACTCGCAGAAAACATAAACAATGATGGTGAGACCAATGCCGAACATGGGTGAATTGAGCAAAGCTTCGGGAAACAGCATCAGTTTTTACCTCCTTTTCTAGGCCGTGAAAGCAGCTCGACAAAAGCTGTTGTAGTAACTAAAATGATCAGGCTGCTGACGATGATAGTGACAAAAATGGCTATACTTTCCGCTTTGATGATATCCAGATAAAGCAGCATACTGATGCCGGCCGGTAAAAACAACATACCCATTTTTTCGATAAGTATGGTGCAGGCGTCTTCAACGCTTTGTTCGCGGATAACGCCGGTCAAAAGTAAGACTGCCAGTAGGATCATGCCCAGCAGCGCCGGAGGAAAAGCGATGTGCAGCGCCTGTAGAAATAAAACACTGACCCATTGCAGAGCCAGTAAAATAGCTGTACCACGTAAGATAGAACCAGGTGTCATAATAATTCCCCTCAATCTATAATTTGGAATAACTACTATTGTACTATTGTGCAGATGATTGTCAAGATTATGCCGAATTAAAATAATAATAAAAATATTTGACTTTTTGACTTTTGGCGCTTATAATAAAAATTAAGGAAGCCGGCAGTGCCAGCTTCCTTGAAAATTACCTTATTTAAAGGCGATATAGAGGTTGGTCAAAAATATCAGTCCCAAAAGTCCCATGGCAAAAAGCCCCAGCAGCTCGAAGCGGTACATGGATACTTCTTCGTTGAGCAGCGTGTAGCTGCGCTGGATAACATGGATCTTATTTTCGATGTTGTCCTTCCAGACGGAAGCGCGCAGCAGGGACAGATAACGGGTGTAGATGCGGGCGTAGAAGATATCTTCGGTGACCTGCAGGGCATTGTTGATGTTACTGGTCAGGCTGCTGACATCGGCCATCAGCTCCATCAGGTTGCCGCGGATCTGGCGATAGCTTTCCAGGCGGGTGGCCTTGCTGGTCATGTTAGCTTCTTCCAGCTCGTCATAGGTTTTGTCGATGGCGTTGTTGAGGGCGTTGTCATAATAACGCAGTTCTAAAAACTGCGCGTTGGCAAATTCCAGCAGGTCGGGCACGTCAAGGCTGCCGCTGGGATCGTAGACAACTGCCGAATCCCAGGCCAGATAGGTAACGTCGTCGGCGTAGGAGAAGCTGTTTTCCAGCGTTTCCCGGCGGGTCTGCTGGCTGACAGGTGTACGGTCTTTTAAGAGTAAGGGGACCAGATCCCAGTCGGCTCGTTTTTCCTGGAAGTAATAAACGACAAAGTCTTCGTCAAAGTCCGAAACGCGCTCGTTGGAGCAGGCGGGACGGATAGTTTCGAGGACGGCGTCCAGATAACTGCGGATCTCGTCTTCGGGCATATTTTCGCTGACGATGGCCATATCGAGATATTCGTCGTAGGTAACATCGTCTTCGAAGGGAATGCGCAGGATCAGGCTGATAACGCCCAGGTCAAAAATGCGGGCTTTGATTTCAGCCAGATAGGTTTTGCCGCCCAGCTCCATTTCGTGGGAGCCAAGTTCGACCAAAACCGGCGGATCTTTAAAGGTGATGGATTTTGTAGAGATCCTGTCGAGACGTAAACGGGATGCGATCTTGTTACGGCTTGTCCATAGGGCCTGCACAAGATCCAGATTGATTTCGTCGGCGACGTCGAACAGTCGGTAAACGATCATGGATGTATTCATACTTGCCTCCATATAATGATTTTTTATAGTTGGGTCGCAGCTGCCGCGGCTGTGAGAGTGACAGCTGTTGCAATCAGTGCAATACTTATTTTGTGTATTCGCCGCAGAGTTTAGTTTCCCTGCGTGACGATAAAAAAATTTCTGTAAAAACAAGTTAAAAGATTAAAATTTGATGATAGTCAGGAGGTGTAGCGCTATGCAAGAACGCTACAGTGAAGAAGTAAAAAGTATTTTAGAAGCCGCACAGCAGCAGGCTGTAATGAATTATCAGCAGGAGTTGGCCTGTGCGCATCTTTTAGTGGCCTTGAGCAGCAGCGAGGGCTTTTTTAAGTTTTTGCTGGCCAATGTCAAGGCTGATGAAAAAACTTTTGCGCAGGAAGCCAAGGCGCTGATGCAGCGGATACCTTCTGTCAAAGGGCAGGACCGTCAGCTGACGATGAGTACGGCTTTGGCCCGTGTGATAGGTCTGGCGGCACAGGCTGCCGGTCAGGGCGAGGTAAACATCGGTCATTTGGTAGCGGCTTTAGCCAGCGATGGTGACAGTGATACTGTGTCTCTGCTTAAAAAATACGGTATCGATAAGAAAAAAGCAGAAGGGCTATATATGGCTTACACTAACGGACAGGCTGACGAAGAAAGTAAACAGACCCTGGAAAAATATGGTCAGGATCTGACTGCCAAGGCTATGGACGGTAAGCTGGATCCGGTTATCGGCCGTGATGAGGAGATCCGCCGTGTGATCGAGATCCTGTCGCGCCGCAAGAAAAACAATCCGGTGCTGATAGGCGAACCTGGCGTTGGTAAAACTGCTATCGCCGAAGGTTTGGCACGGCGTATCGTGGCCGGCGACGTACCGGAAAATCTGAAGAACAAGACGCTGTATGCTCTGGATCTGGCGGCACTGGTAGCAGGCGCCAAATACCGCGGCGAGTTTGAAGAGCGTCTGAAAAAGGTGTTGAAGGTGATTTCTGATTCTGCCGGGCAGATCATTATGTTTATCGACGAGCTGCATACGGTGGTCGGCGCCGGCGCTGCCGAAGGCGCAATGGACGCTGGCAATATCCTGAAACCGATGCTGGCCCGCGGCGAGCTGCGCTGTATCGGCGCAACGACGCTGAATGAATACCGTAAGTATATCGAAAAAGACAGCGCTCTGGAACGGCGGTTCCAACCGGTAATGGTCAAGCAGCCGGGTGTTGAGGATACGATTTCGATCCTGCGTGGTCTGAAAGAGCGTTATGAAGTGCATCACGGCGTACGGATCAAAGACGCGGCGCTGGTAGCTGCTGCTGTTTTGAGTAACCGTTATATTAATGACCGTTTCCTGCCGGATAAGGCTATCGACCTGGTGGACGAGGCGGCTGCCCGTCTGCGGACGGAGATCGATTCGCTGCCGGCCGAGCTGGACGAGAGTAAGCGCCGTATCCTGCAGCTGGAGATCGAAGCTCAGGCTTTGGGGAAAGAGCAGGACGAGCAGTCGAAGGATCGTCTGGCGAAAATTGAAGAAGAACTGGCCGAACTGCGGAAGGAAAACGAAGCGCTGGTCAAACGCTGGGATGCTGAAAAGGCTTCTATCGCCCGTGTGCGTGAGGTAAAGAAAGAAATCGACGCCGTAAAACAGGAAATGGAAAGTGCTGAGCGCGGCTATGATCTGAATAAACTGGCAGAATTGAAGTATGGCCGTTTGCCGGCGTTGGAAAAAGAACTGGCCGAGGTGGAGGCCCATAATAAAAATACCAACGACAACATATTGCTGAAGGAAGAGGTTGACGAGGAAGATATCGCCAAGGTCGTCAGCACCTGGACCGGTATTCCGGTATCCCGGCTGAGCGGCGGCGAACGCGAAAAACTGGTGCATTTGGAGGATATCCTGCATCAGCGGGTAGTTGGCCAGGACGACGCTGTTAAAGCGGTCAGCGAGGCAGTTGTGCGTGCCCGTGCGGGGATCAAAGACCCCAGCCGGCCGATCGGTTCCTTTATCTTCCTGGGGCCTACCGGTGTCGGCAAGACGGAGCTGGCGAAGGCGCTGGCCGAGATTTTGTTTGACGACGAGCGTAATATGATCCGTATCGATATGAGCGAATATATGGAGAAGCATACCGTTTCCCGTCTGATCGGCGCGCCTCCGGGCTATGTTGGTTACGATGAAGGCGGTCAGCTGACCGAGGCTGTACGCCGCCATCCGTATTCGGTAATTTTGCTGGACGAGATCGAAAAAGCGCATGCCGATGTCTTCAACGTATTGCTGCAGGTATTGGACGATGGCCGTCTGACTGACGGTCAGGGACGTAACGTAGACTTTAAGAATACGCTGATCATTATGACCAGTAATTTGGGCTCGGCCGAGATCATGAAGAAGCAGGGGCAGATCTCCCGCGAGGAAGTACAAAGCATGCTGATGCAGTTCTTCCGTCCGGAATTTTTGAACCGTGTCGATGATATCGTGGTCTTTAAGGCATTGGAGAAAGAGCAGATCCACGATATCGTGAAAATGATCTTGAAGGAACTGGACGAAAGATTGGAAAAACAGCTTGATCTGACACTGACCTACAGCGACGAGGCTGTTGCCTATCTGGCGGAAGCCGGTTTTGATCCTGCCTTTGGTGCGCGGCCTCTGAAACGGTTGATCGTGCACACGGTCGAAAACCTTTTGGGTAAGAAGATCGTCAGCGGCGAGATTAAGAGTGGCGAAACTGTTCGTGTAGTGCTGAAAAACGGCGCTATCGATATAGAACGGACTGTCTGAGTATTTAGTAAGTAAAGATTTTTGGAAAACAGGGCTGTGTTCATTGAACGCAGCCCTGTTTGCGTATATAATGAAGATATAAAGTAAATTTTTACTTTGGAAGGAGCGATCGCAATGGCTAAAAAGGTATTGATCATCGGCGGCGTTGCTGCCGGCATGAAAACAGCTTCACGTTTGCGCCGCAGAGATAAGGATGCGGAAATCACTGTTTTGGAACGGGGTCAGCAGGTCAGCTACGGCGCCTGTGGCTTTCCGTATTATATCGGCGGCGATGTAGAGGATTTTACCAGCTTTACCCATACGCCGCAGGGATTTGTCCGTGATGCGGAATTTTTTAAAACGGTCAAGGGCTTCGACGTGCTGACAGGACATGAGGCGCAGAAAATAGACCGTGCCAGAAAAACGGTAACGGTTTTGGACAAAGCTGACGGTACAGTAAAAGAAATGCAGTACGACGTGCTGGTACTGGGCACTGGTTCGACACCTGTAAAATTGCCGCTGCCGGGCGCTGACCTGGGCGGTATCCATAATTTCTGGTTCCCGTGGGAAACCTTACAGGTCAAGGCGGAGATGCAGGAATACAAGGTGACGGACGTGGTTATCGTCGGCGCTGGCCTGATCGGTATGGAACTTGCCGAGGCCTTCCATAAACAGGGATTGACAGTGAACATCGTGGAGATGCAGGACAGGATCCTGCCGCAGCTGCTGGATCTGGAAATGGCTGATTTGGTGAAAAAGCCGGTGGAGAAAGCAGGCATCAGGCTGTATCTGCAGGAAAAGACGCTGGGCTTTGAAGGCGTCAATGGCCGTGTTACCGCGGTTAAGACAGATAAAAGGACGATCCCGGCGCAGCTGGTGATTGTTGCTGTGGGCGTACGCCCTAATGTTGAGCTGGCGAAGGCGGCCGGGCTGGAGATTGGTCCCAGCGGCGCGATCGCAGTCAACGAGTATCTGCAGACCAGTGATCCGTCTATTTATGCGGGCGGCGATTGTGCGGAAAATACTAACATCGTCAGCAAGGCGAAAATGTTTGCGCCGATGGGCTCAACGGCTAATAAGCATGGCCGTGTGATCGCCGACAATATTTGCGGCGACGGCATTAAATATCCCGGTATTTTAGGAACTGGTATCTGCCAGATACTGAACTGGCAGGCTGGCAGCACCGGCCTTAACGAGCGGGCTGCTCGGGCTGCCGGTATCGAATTTGAGTCGGTAGTAGTGCCAGGATTTGACAGACTTGGCTATATGCCGGGCGCACAGCGTCTGGTGCTGAAGCTTTTGGCAGATGTCAAAACGCAAAAGGTCATCGGGGCCCAGGTCGTCGGTACCGGCGGTGTCGATAAACGTGTTGATGCTCTGGCGACAGCGCTGAGCTTTGGCGCTACTTTAGAGGATCTGAGCAATATCGATTTTGCTTACGCGCCGCCTTTTAACGGGCCGATCGATAATATAGCGACTGCGGCCAATGTGCTGCTGAATAAGATCTGCGGACGACTGCGCAGCATCAATCCTAAAGATTTTAAAGAGCTGCGGCAAAACTGCGAATATACGCTGGTCGATGTGCGGTCGCCCGGTGAATTTAAAGCCAATCGTATCGCCGGCTGCGCTAATATCATCAACCTGCCGCTGGGCAAGGTGCGCAGTGAAGCTGAAACGGTTTTGCCGGATAAAGAGGCGAAACTGGTCTGCTCTTGCCAGATCAACCTGCGCGGTTATGAAGGCGAAACGATGCTGCGGGCGCTGGGTTATAAAAACGTACAAAGCCTGGAAGGCAGCTTGAGCGGCTGGCCTTATGAAACCGAAAGCGGCGACAAGAAGTAAGCTTTACAGAAAAATAATACAGACTTAAATCCTGCAATAGGCAATTTCTATATTCAATATAGAAATTGCCTATTTTTCATTTAAATTGGCTTAGAATATAATGAATTTAAAGAATTGTAAAAGGCAGGAGCGTTGATATTATGAAGGTTTTGGTAATCAATTGCGGTAGTTCTTCGATCAAATTCCAGCTGTTGGAAATGGAAACGGAACAGTTGCTTGTCAAAGGACAGATTGAGCGGATTGGTATGGACGGCAGCCGGTTAAAGTTGCAGGGCAAACAGGAATATGTTATTGAGATCAAGCATACCATACCTGACCACAGGACTGGTATCCAACTGCTTTTAGATAGTTTGACGGACGCCAATTATGGAGTTATCGATGCGTTGAGTGAAATAGATTGTATCGGGCATCGGGTCGTGCATGGCGGCGAAAAATTTACAGAGGCGGTTGTGATCACGGACGAAGTAATCAAAACGATCAGTTCCTGTATTATGATCGCTCCGCTGCATAATCCAGTCAATCTGGAAGGGATCAAAATATGTCTGGAGCTGTTTCCGCAGGTGGTACAGGTCGCTGTTTTTGATACCGCGTTTCACCAGACGCTGCCGGAAACAGCGTACTTGTATGGCTTGCCCTATGAGCTGTATATCAAATATGGTATAAGACGTTATGGTTTTCATGGCATTTCCCATCAGTATGTTACCAATACACTGGCGCAGAAAATGGGACGTCCGCTTGAGGAGTTGAAAATAATCACCTGTCATCTGGGCAACGGTGCCAGTGTGGATGCGGTAAAGTATGGCCGGTCAATAGATACCAGTATGGGATTTACGCCGCTGGAAGGTTTGATTATGGGTACCAGATCAGGAGAAATAGATCCCGCTATTATTCCTTTTATCATGGAACAGGAGGATATGACAGGCAAACAGGTTTACCGGTATTTGAACAGTAAATCGGGGATCTTGGGTTTGTCAGGGCTGTCCAGCGATTTCAGGGATTTGGAAAGTGCGGCCAGATTTGGCGATACCAGGGCGCAGCTGGCGATAGATGTTTTTGCGTATCAGGTGAAAAAATATATCGGGAGTTACGTGGTATCTATGGGCGGATTGGACGCAATCGTTTTTACGGCAGGGCTGGGCGAAAACTCTCCTTATATGCGTGCTAAGATCTGCGATGGCTTAGAAGTCATCGGCGCTAAAATTGATTTGCGAAAGAATGAAATCAGGGGTGAAGATGCGCAGGTCAATAAGGATGATTCGGACGTAGAACTTTGGACGATTTTGACGAATGAGGAATTGATGATCGCCAGAGAAACAAAACGGTTATTTGAACAATATGGATAAAAGCAAAGGAGGCCTGAAAAAATGCAGAAAAATATTTTATTGAAAAATGGTATAGTACTGGATCCTGTACTTGGAAAAAAACAGCAGAGGGATATTTATATTCAGGATGGTAAAATAGTTGCCCGGAAAAAGTTTAAAGGAGCAGATGTAGCTGTTGATGTTAAAGGTTGTCTGGTGATGCCGGGATTAATAGATTTTCATAGCCATGTTTTTTACAGTGGAACAGAAATAGGTATTGATCCTGATCTGAGCTTGATCCCACAGGGCGTAACGACAACTGTTGATGCTGGAAGCGCCGGTACTGCTAATGTGGAATGTTTTCTGAAAAATATTGTCAGTCAATCAAAAATGCGTATCAAAGCTTTTCTTAACGTTTGCCCAAGCGGGTTGGCAACAATGAAATATCATGAGAATGTAGACCCTCAATATTGGGATGAAAGTAAACTGCAGAAACTTCTTGCTGAGCATAAGGACATTTTATTAGGACTTAAAGTAAGAATCAGTAAGGAAATAGTAGGTTATTTGGGAATAGACGTACTGATAAAAGCCGTGGCTTTGGCAGAACGGTTAAAAACACGGCTCGTTGTGCATGTGACTGATCCGCCGGAAGGTATGGGCCGAATTGCAGAGTTGCTGCGGCCTGGTGATGTTTTGGCACATTGTTATCATGGGACTGGCCAGACGATTATGGATGCTGCAGGGAAGGTTTTGCCAAAGGTTCGTGAGGCACAGCAACGCGGTGTTATCATGGATGCAGCCAATGGCGGCAATCACTGGTCATTTAAAGTAGCTGAAAGGGCATTGGCTGAAGGTTTTGCGCCGGATATTATTTCAACAGATCTGACAGGGAAGACGCTTTTTCAAGACCCGGTTTTTTCACTGCCATATATTATGTCTAAATATTTATTATTGGGTATGGATTTACTGGATGTTGTTGCAAGATGTACCAGCATACCGGCACAGATCTTGGAAATGGACAAACAGTTGGGATCACTGCAGGAAGGTTTTGACGCTGACATAGCGGTCTTTAAGCTTTGCGACAAGTATATGTGTTTTACGGACACGCAGAAAGAAACGCGAATAGGTAAAACTGTACTGGTACCACAGATGACAATTGCTGGCGGGGAGATTTTATACCGTAATATAGCATTGTGAGAGGAGAAGTATTATGAAATTACTGGAGGGCGTAAGGGTTTTAGATATTTCGACAGTTATTGCGGCTCCATTTGCCGCTGGACTGATGGCAGATTTTGGTGCAGAGGTTATAAAAATAGAAATGCCGGAGGGAGGAGACCCTTTTCGGAGGCTGGGACCTTATCATGGCGGCCAGGCGCTGAGATTTGCCTGTATGGGGCGTAATAAAAAATCGGTTACACTGGATCTGCGTACGGAAAAAGGCAAGGAAATCTTTTTACAGTTAGTAGAAAAAAGTGATGTTGTAATTGAAAATTTCAGGACTGGGACACTTGATAAATGGGGCATCGGCTACGCAAAGATGAAGGAAAGAAAGCCTGATATCATTCTCAGCCATGTTACTGGTTATGGGCAAACAGGTCCGTATAAAAATATTCCTGGTTTTGGTACACCGGCTACGGCCTTCTCAGGAATGACCTATATTACAGGGTATCCGGACAGACCTCCGGTAAGCCCGTCTTTTTCGCTGACTGATTATATTGCCGGCTTATATACGGCAATGGGTACGATGATGGCGCTATATCATCGCGACGCTCTGCATGGTAAAGGACAGGAGATCGATGTAAGCTTATATGAAGGTGTTTTCAGGTTTATGGAAATACTATGTGCTGATTATGACAAAAATGGAATTATCAGGGAACGCCGTCCTAAACTGAACGGGACTTCGAGCCCTGGAGGAACTTATAAAACTAAAGATGAAAAATGGGTAGTTCTTGTCTGTAGTACTGACAGGACCTGGGAATATTTGACCACGGCCATGCACAGAGAGGATTTGCTGGCTGATCCGTTATATGTGACGATGCGGGATCGTGTTAAAAATGACAGTTCTCTGGATAAAATAGTCAGCGACTGGATCGGAAGTAAGGATTATCTGGAATTAAAAGCAATTGTTGATGCAGCGGGAGTACCTGTTAATTTAGTGTACAGTATTGAAGACATTTTTGCAGACCCGCATTATCAGGTAAGGAATGACATCGTGGAAATGCCGCATCCCGTATTGGGCTCAATTAAAATGCCGGGGATAACTCCTGTTTTCAGCGAAACTCCTGGAGAAATAAAATGGGTAGGACCGGAATTAGGGGAACATAATCAGGAAGTATATGGAAAGCTGCTGGAATATAATGAAAGTTATTTAGGTGAACTGAAAAAAGAGGGCGTGATTTAAGATGAAAAAATTGCCTGGTTCTATAAAGGTTTGCGAAGTCGGACCACGAGACGGCTTACAAAATGAAAAAGAACTTCTGACTGTGGAAAAAAAGATTGAGCTGATTGAAGCTGCAGCAGATGCGGGTGTAAGTGTTATTGAGGTAGGTTCTTTCGTCAGTCCCAAAGCTGTGCCGCAAATGGCCGCTACGGATCAGGTTGCGCAGAAAATACATAAGAAGAAAGGCGTTGAGTACAGAGCCCTGATTTTTAACATGCAGGGACTGAAAAGAGCAGAAGCCGCAGGCATTGATAAAGCCAAAATAACAGTTTCGGCAAGTCGTTCACATTGCCTGCGCAACATGAATAAAACTCCCGAAGAAGCAGTTCAGTCTTTTGCGGAGATAGCTGATTATGCTGTTCAAAAGAAAATAAGTTTATCGGGAGCTGTTTCTACTGCGTTTGGTTGTTCTATTGACGGTGCTGTTCCGTTGGAACAGGTAATTGCCATTATTGTGCAGATAAGAAAGTTGGGTATCAGAGAGATCTCTTTATCGGATACTACTGGTATGGCTAATCCATTACAGGTTTACAAATATGGAACAGAAGTCAAGAAATTGTTCCCGGATATTGACTGGGTGCTGCATTTCCATAATACGCGTGGTATGGGATTGGCTAATGTTCTGGCTGGGCTTATGGCAGGAATCACTACCTATGATGCGTGCTTCGCAGGATTAGGGGGCTGTCCGTTTGCTCCTGGAGCTTCTGGAAATATCGCAACAGAAGATCTGATAAATATGGCAGAAGAAATGGGAATCGCAACCGGTATTGATTTAGAAAAATATATTGCGCTTGGTCATAAAGTAGAAGATTATATAGGTGGAGCCCGTTCCAGTTCTATTTTACGGGCGGGTCGCTGCTGCGATATCATGAAAAAGTAAACAACAAATATGATTTTATTTATTGTTTAATGAAACCGGAGAAAAACAAACATGCTATAATGAAAGCAAAGATGGTGTTATGCTAGGCGGTGCATTATGGAAGAACGGGATTGGCTGATTTTAAAAACGCTTTATGAACAGAAGAATATTACAAAAACGGCAAAGATATTGTATATTTCTCAGCCTACTTTGACAGCGCGGATTAAGCAAATAGAGGAATCTTTAGGGACCAAGCTGCTGTATCGCGGTAATAAAGGGATAACTTTTACGGAAACCGGTGAATATACCGTTAAATTTGCGGAAAAGATACTTGGTGAATTACAGGATTTCAGGGAAACTATTACGAATATGCAGGAAGATGTAGCTGGGATTTTGCGTATTGCTGCTCCCAGTATTTTGGCACGTTATTTTTTACCTAAACTGCTGGGAAAGTTTCAGGATATGTATCCAAAAGCAAAATTTGATGTGCAGGTTGCGCAAAGCAGTGATGTTATCAGCTTGACGGGAGCATTGAATGTGCACTTTGGTTTCGTAAGAAACAAATTTGACTGGCCGGAATATGAACGGATACTTCTGGCAACTAATTATGTTTGTGCTGTTGCGGCGAAGCCTTTTGTTTTGAGTGATTTACCGCATATGGTGCGTGTAGATTACTATACCGACCAATACTATCAGAATTTGCTGGACAAATGGTGGTATGAGATTTTTGAAGAACCGCCGATTATTGGTACGCGCGTCAGTAATCTGGATTTATGCAAAGAAATGGTTTTTAATGGATTAGGTTATGGTTTACTGCCGTCTATTTTGATCGAAGAATATCCGCAGCTGCATTCTGTTCCTCTGGTACATAAGGATGGAAGCAGGGTAAAACGTAATACATGGCTGATTTATAAAAAAGAATTGCTTGATTTAAAACTTCCTAAAGTTTTTCTTGAGTTTGTGATAGATTCGGATTTTGATAGTTTCCAAAGAAATCATTAAATCTTTATAAGTGTTCTGAGATAGGCATTTTTGATGGTTGACATCGAAAATGCCTATTTTTCATATATCCTGAAAGTATATATAATTGAATCAAGATAATACTATAAAAGGTGGTGTGAATATGGTATTTAGAGGACATGAATTTGTTGCGGGGACAAATAATAAGGGAGATGCATCAGTGACTTTAGAAATTATGAAAAGCGGCGGCATCAAAATAGAAATCATAAGTAAGGCCTTGACTAAATATGGGCAGTCTATTGAAAACAGTATTCGAGAGATTTTAAGCAAAGCAAATGTAGAGCATGCAAGGATTGCAGTTGAAGATTATGGAGCTTTGGACTTTGTGATCCGGGCTAGAACAGAGACTGCTATCCAAAGAGCTTTGGCAGAAAAGGAGTAGTACTATGAACTCTTTATACAGAACAATGTTTTTTGTGCCAGGCAATGATCCGCGAAAGATCGTTGGTGCAGAAATTTATCGTCCCGACTGTATTATTTATGATTTGGAAGATTCTGTATCGGTGTTTGAAAAAGACAGTGCCAGAATATTGGTTAAATATGCTTTACAGTATAATAGGCCTGATTGCAGGATAGGAATAAGGATTAATCAGGCAGATTCTCCTTATTATGAAGCTGATGTACGCAGTATGGTTCCTTTAAAACCTGATTTTTTAAGGTTGCCGAAATCTGAGACTGCAGACGATATAAGGAATTTGGATCGATTGATTAGTGAAATAGAAGCAGCTCATTCAATAGAGGCCGGAACGATAAAAATTGTTGCCAGTATTGAAACTGCTTTAGGGGTCATAAATTCTTATCAAATAGCCAGTGCCTCTGAGAGAATGTTGGCTATTGGGTTAGGGGCTGAAGATTTCAGAACTGATATGCGTATGGAACGTTCAGAGGAAGCTTTGGAAATATTGTTTGCCCGTAATCTGATTTCTTTGAATGCACATGCGGCGGGGATTATGGCAATGGATTATGTTTACAGTAATATTAAAAATGACGAAGGCCTGAAACGAGATGTTAAACTTGGTAAACAATTAGGTTATACCGGTAAATCAGTGGTGCATCCAAATCAAATCGGTATCGTACACGAACTATATACCCCCACTGGTAAAGAAATAAATACTGCCAAAAATATTTTAGATGCTTATGAGGAAGCTCTGAAAAATGCTTCGGGAGTTACTGCTCTCAACGGAAAAATGATTGATAAACCGATGGTAACAAGGGCCATGTCGATTTTATCCTATGCTAAAGCAGCTGGTATGGAGGTTTAAAAATGGAAAAAGGCCTTATGGAAAAAATTAACAAGATAGCAGGTTTTGAAAATAAAATAGCCTATCAGGGGCCCTTTACAGTAAAGCCTGAAGGTAAAATGGCAAAAAGGCCGCTGAAGTATGCTGGGCCTGGGCAAAATAAAATAATGAAACTGGATAAAGTTTTGGATGCAGTAGAGCTTAAAGAGGGAACGACAATTTCCTTCCATCATGCTTTACGCAATGGTGATCTGGTGATGCAAAAGGTTATAGCAGCAATTGCCGCTAAAGGTATTAAAAATATTACTTTATCAGCCAGTTCATTAAGTCTGGTACAGGATGCGCTTTTACCGTATCTGGAAGACAAGACGATTACGGCTATAGATACCAGTGGCGCCAGAGGAAAATTGGGCACTTTCATCCAAAAAAATAAGTTGGACAAACCAGTTGTTTTTCGCACACATGGTGGCAGGGCAAGAGCTATTGAAAGCGGAGAATTGCATATCGACGTAGCTTTTATTGCTGCTCCGGCCTGTGATATTTATGGGAACATTAATGGTGTTCAGGGCAGATCCGCCTGTGGTTCGTTAGGATATGCAATGCCGGATGCAGAATATGCGGAGCATGTAGTTGCGGTTACTGACGGGTTAGTTACGGAACCGCTGGATTATATAAGTATTCCGCAGACCCAGGTAGATTATATAGTGGAAATTGAAAGTATAGGTGATCCAGCAGGGATTGCAACTGGTTCTATAAGGGTTAGCAAGAATCCAGCCGAGTTGGTTATTTCCAAGTATGTGGCTGACGTTATAAAATATGCGGGTATTTTACGCGAAGGGGTTATTTTTCAGTTTGGCAGCGGCGGTATCGCGATATCTGCAGCTGGATTTATACAAAAAGAAATGCAACTTGCCAATATTAAAGCCGCGGCCGGCATAGGAGGTGCTTCAGGTTTTTTGACAGAAATGCTGGCTGAAGGATATATAAAAACATTTTTTGATCCGCAGGATTTTGATGCAAAAGCTATCGCATCTTTGTATGTGAACAACAGGCACCATGAAATTTCTGCATCGGCTTATGCTAATCCCTTTAGTGCCAATCCATATGTAAATTTGCTGGATGTTGCAGTTCTGAGTGCAACAGAAGTGGATATTAATTTTAATGTCAATGTTTTGACCGATTCTTATGGCAAATTGATAGGGGCACCGGGAGGACACCCAGATGCCGCGGCTGGTGCCAAAGTGACGATAGTTGCTCTGCCGCTTTTGCGCGGTAGGCTGCCGATGTTGCTGGAGAATGTCCAAACAGTAGTTACTCCTGGTGAAACAGTTGATGTTTTAGTTACTGATTATGGGATTGCAGTTAATCCCAGGCGTATGGATTTAGATACAGCTTTGCGTAAAACTTCGCTGCCTGTTGTCACTGTGGAAGAACTGTATCAGAAAGCCAGAAGACTGGCTGGTAGCGCAGAAAAAACAGTAATAGGAGAAAAAATCTGCGGTCTGGTGGAATATCGAGATGGAACGATTATTGATGTTGTTTATGATTTGCCGTGAATTTTAGTAAAAGAGGTGGAAAATATGTATAACAATTGGTATGAAGCTTTTCCGGAAATTGGACTGATTACAGACAAAGTTCTCCAGCAAAAGGTTATCGATACCTGCGAGGAAGCTTTGGTGATCGGCGGCTGGAAATTGAGCGATATAGATAGCTTGCCGTTTACCCTGTTGATTCCAGATACTATGATCAGTTACAGAACCCATGTCAGAACGGTTACGCGAATGGCTCTTAAGGTCTATGAAGAATGGGGTGTTTACGGAGAAAAATTTAAACTAGATAAAGATTATTTGATTGCGGGAGCGTTACTGCATGATGTGGGAAAATTGATCGAGTATGAAAAAAATGCTGAAGGAAAAACACAAAAATCAAAACTGGGTAAAAATCTCCGGCATCCTTTTTCGGGCTGTGCGTTGGCCGTTAAGCACGAACTGCCTTTTGAGGTAGCGCATATTATTGCTAACCATGCTAAAGAGGGTGATGGGACGCTCAGAAGCCCGGAAGCGGTTATTGTGAATAAGTGCGATATGATGAATTTTGAAGGATTGAAAGCTTTTGTCGGTATGATTTAAGTGAGAACGGAATTCTAGTGGAAACTGAAGAAAGAAGGCGAGTGTTATGGTAGTACGATGGCTGCTTTTATTATTGATTCCTGTTTCTATTTTAATGATACCAGTTCCTGACGGACTGACACCGCTGGCATGGAAGATTTTCGCTGTGTATATTGCAGCAATTTTAGGCCTTATTTTAAGGCCGGCTGGTGAAGCTGTGGTGATGCTGAGCGTGATTGCTTTTGGATCTTTTATCGTACCAATCGGTCAGTTGCTGAGCGGTTATGGCAATGGCACTGTTTGGCTGGTATTTACTGCGTTTTTGATAACACAGGCTTTTGCCGATACGGGTTTGGGAAGACGTGTAGCTTACTGGATGATTGGTAAATTCGGAAAATCTTCATTAGGCCTTGTTTACGGACAGATGCTGACAGATCTTATTCTTAGTCCGGCGACACCATCTAATACGGCTCGTTCGGGCGGCATCGTCTATCCGATTTTCAGAAATGTGGCCAGTACTTTAAAGTCGGAACCAGATGATAATCCGCGCAGGATAGGTGCTTATATAACTATCAGCGGTTATGCAATAAGTTTATCTACGTCGGCAGTATTTTTAACTGCCTGTGCGCCGAATATTTTAACGGTTGGATTTGCTAAAGATATTTTGAAAGTTAATATCAGTTGGATGGACTGGTTTGTTGGTTTGGCTTTTCCTGCCTTGATAGCATGTCTGGTAATTCCTTATTTGATTTATAAGATTTATCCGCCTGAACTGAAAGAAATAGCCAATCATAAAGAACTGGCAGAGCAAGGATTACGTGAGATTGGACCTATGACAGGCAAAGAAAAAATGCTGGTTTTATTTTTTGTGATGGCAATTATCGGGTGGGCAACCAGCAGTTTTACAAAAATAGATGGCACAGCTGTGGCCTTGATGTTTTTTGCCTGTTGTGCAATTTTTAAATTGATTGATTGGAAAAATGTACTGGCTAATAATGGAGCATGGAATACTTTGATCTGGTATGGTGCGATTATGGGTATTTCGGGTATTTTAAGCAAAGCAAAATTCTTTGTGTGGTTGGCAAAAGTTGTTGGCGATCATATGAATTTTGTAGGGATTAATCAGGCACTGGTAATGGGAGCGTTGCTTGTCATAAGCATTTTGGTAAGATATGTTTTTGCTTCAATGGGGGCTTATGTAGGTGCATTTATTCCGGTTTTATTTACACTGGGACTTGTTGCAAAGGTTCCGCCTCTGCCATTAGTATTTTTACTGGGAGCATCTTCTGCTTATGGATGTCTTCTTACTCACTATGGCGGTGCAGTTGGACCTGTTTTATTTGGTACTGGGTATGTTCCGCAAAAGACCTGGTGGGAAATTGGTGCGGTCTTAGTGGCATTTAATTTTATTTTATATATGACGATTGGCTTAGGGTATTGGAAGTTGCTTGGTTTGTGGTAAATAGTAAAATTAGAAGGCGGATACTGGTGCGTAGCCGGTATTCGCCTTAATTTTTATAAAAACACTTGCGTATTATTTAAAAAAAGAGTATAGTTTAATACTGTTTAAAGAAGGGAGCCTTAAAATGATTATCAGGCCGTCTACAGTTATGCGTAATGATTATAATTTGATTTCAGACTATGCGCACCAGCACGGAGAAATTATTTATTTAACAAAGCATGGTAAAGGTGATTTGGTAGTAATGAGTATTAAAACATTTGAACAGCGCGAAGAACAGTTTAAGTTTTATCATACTGTTATGCAGGCTGATTTGGACAGACAAAAGAATGTTGAAGAATTGTTAGACGGGGACGACGCTATCGCCAGACTGAAGGCGAAATTTATTGAATGATGGTTTAATACGTTCAGATATGAAGATCCTGCCGCAGGCGTGGCGCGATCTGCTGGAAATTGGCTTTGCCTGCAGCCGGCAGGGAACGAAACTAGAAGCTGGTACAGTTACGTGCGGTATTGTCAGAAAGCTTAAGGCATTACAGGACTTTTCAATGCAGGGGAAGAAAACTCCGCTGCGCAGGCTGAATGAGCAAAAATATTTGATGCTGCTGATAGATAAATATGCCTGTGTTTATCGCAAGATTGAAAATACTGTATATATTTATCATATTACCGAACTGCAGCGTGATTATCCTAAATTAATAAAATGAAAACAGGCAGCTTTTGCTTATGGCGAAAGCTGCTTTGCTATCTAGTGAGAACACATACCCTTGTGGTATTGTGTGAAAACTTGACGAGGTATTTTCGAGTCTAGTGAGAACACATACCCTTGTGGTATAATATTTAAATATGAACAGGCTAATTTGAGCGTTGAGGAAAGTGGTGAAGAAATGGCTGATAAATTTTTAGTTATTGATGGCAGCAGCTTGATACACAGGGCATTTTTTGCCCTGCCGCCGTTGATGACCAGGCAAGGCGTGCATACAGGAGCTGTATACGGATTTTGCAATATGCTTGTAAAGCTTTTAGGTGATGTTAAGCCTAAATGGCTGGCAGTAGCGTTTGATAAATCACGTAAAACTTTTCGGACGGAACTGTTTGCAGATTATAAAGGGCAGCGTAAGCCTACGCCAAGTGAGCTGAGTGAACAATTTCCACTGGCCCGGCGTTTGCTGGAAGCCATGAACATCACTGTTTTGGAAACCGAAGGTTATGAAGCTGATGATATTATTGGCACTTTTGCCGTGCATGCGCAGCCGGAAGCCGAAATTATTATTGTAACCGGTGACAAGGACGAATTGCAGCTTTTAAATGACAGGGTAAAGGTTTATTTTACTAAACGTGGGATTTCTGATATCAAGGCTTATGATGTAGCGGCATTTGCCGAAGATTATGAAGGCTTGGAACCGAAACAGCTGATCGATTTAAAGGGATTGATGGGTGACAGTTCTGATAATATTCCCGGCGTTCCGGGCGTCGGCCCGAAAACGGCGCTGAAACTGATTTGTGAATATGGCACGGTAGAGAATGTTTTAGATAATATTGACCGGATCAGCGGCAAAAGTTTAAAAGAGAAATTGGAAAACAATAAGGAAGCGGCTTTGCTTTCCAAAAAACTGGCAACTATTTTTACGGAAGTACCTGTTGAGCTTGATCTTGCTAAATATGAGCTGAAAGCTATGTCGGAAGAAGCTCGGCCCTTGATGCAGGAATTGGAGTTCCGCAATTTGCATGAGCGGTTTCAGACTATTTTAGGCGGCAGTGACGGGTTGTTTGATCTTTTTGGTGAAAGTGTTGGACAGGGCAGTACAGGTACAGCGGTTGAATTTTTAGAGACAAAAGAGCAAGGGGCGGATTTTTTCGCTATATTGCGGCAAAAACAGGACAAGGTCGCGTTTACAGCTGTTTGTGGCGGTGAGCTGCCTAAAATACATTTTACAGCTGTGGAAATTTTTCATGATAATAAAATTTATAGACTGCAGGAAGGCAGCGGTGCCTGGAACTTTTTTTACGACTGGCTGTCCGATTCCAAACAGCTGAAGGCTACCTGCGACAGCAAGGAAATTTATAAGGCTTGTCTTTGTTTGGATAAAAAAGTTGCAGGGATAGTTGATGATATCGGGATCGCCGCTTATTTGATCGAACCGGGACGCAGTTCCTACACTTTAAAGGCGGTCACAGAACGTTATCTGACTACAAATAATGGCGGTAATGCGGCAGATTTACAGACACTGCTTCCGCTTATTGAACAAAAACTACAGGATTATGAATTATGTAAACTTTATACGGAAATGGAACTGCCGTTGGCGCAGCTGCTGGCAAAAATGGAGTTGGCGGGGATTAAGCCTGATGTAGAGCTTTTGGAAAGCATTACAAAGGAAATGTCTGTCCAAATTGCTGCGCTGGAAGTTTTGGCAGAAGAACAGGCAGGTGAAAGTTTTAATCTGAAATCGCCGAAGCAGTTAGGCGTACTGTTATTTGAAAAATTAGGACTCCAAATTATAAAAAAGACCAAGACCGGTTATTCTACAGACGTTTCGGTTTTGGAACAGCTGGAGGGATCTCATCCTCTGATTACAACTATTTTGGAACACCGTAAGCTGACAAAACTGCATTCTACTTATCTGGAAGGATTGCGTCCGCTGATCAATCCTGTGACAGGGAGAATCCATACGCATTTTCAGCAGACCGTAACTGCTACGGGACGTTTATCAAGCACGGACCCGAATTTGCAGAATATTCCGGTGCGAACGGAGATCGGCAAACGTATCCGTGAAATATTTATACCGGCAGCTGGTTATGATTGGCTGATGTCCTGTGATTATTCCCAGGTAGAGCTGCGTGTGCTGGCACATATGGCGCAGGATAAGCTGCTTTTGGAATCTTTCCTGCATGGGCAGGATGTACATGCCCGTACGGCGGCAGAAGTGTTTGGCGTGCCTTTGGAGCAGGTTGATGCGATGATGCGTACTCGGGCCAAAGCGGTAAATTTTGGGATCGTTTATGGCATCAGTGATTTTGGTCTGGCTAAACAGCTTGATATCAGCCGCGGTGAAGCAGCTGAATATATCAAAAATTATTTTGCCCGTTATACTGGTGTAAAAAAATATATGGATGATATGGTCAAGCATGCCCGTGAGCAGGGATATGTGGCAACGATGTTTGGCCGCCGCCGTTATCTGCCTGATATCAGACACAGTAATTTTAATTTACGCAGTTTTGCTGAGCGTACTGCTATCAATACGCCTATTCAGGGAACTGCGGCAGATATCATTAAAATAGCAATGTTGAAAGTAGAACAGGCGCTTGCCGAAGCGCAGGTCAAAAGCCGCATTTTGCTGCAGGTACATGATGAACTGGTATTAGAGGTTACTGAAGCTGAACGCGAGCTGGTGGCAAAACTGGTAAAAAGGGCAATGGAAGGTGCGGCAACGTTGAGCGTACCGCTGACAGCAGATGTTGCCTGGGGAAAAAACTGGGCTCAAAGTAAATAGGAGGGATCATCATGCCGGAATTACCGGAGGTGGAGCAGGTCAAAAAAACCTTGCTGCCACATATCAAAGGGAAAAAAATCACGCAAGTGGAAGTATATCTGGACAGGCTTATCAAACATCCGACACCAGAGCAGTTTGTTAAAAATCTGACCGGCAGGACGATCGAAGAAGTTAGTAGGCGTGGGAAATATCTGGTGCTGCAGACGGGCGCTGACCAAAAGCTCATCGTGCATTTGCGGATGACCGGATCTTTAGTGGCCCAGGCGAGCGAGTTGGAAGCGCCGCCATATGCGAAGATAAAATTTGTATTGTCTGGCGGTGTTACAATGTGGTTCTGTGATATCAGAACTTTCGGTACACTGTATTTAGTTACAAATGAGGATTGTTATATTGCAGGCTATGAGACATTGGGGCCGGAACCGTTGACAGCAGGGTTTAGTCCAGATTATCTGGCACCGATAGCAGCTAAAAGCCGGAAACCCATCAAAACGCTGATCCTTGATCAGACTGTTATTGCAGGACTGGGAAATATTTATGCCGATGAGTGTCTGGCGCTGGCAGGTATTTTACCGACTAGAATCGCTAATACTTTAACAAGTGAAGAAGTAGCGGCGCTGCACGCAGCGGCCAATACGGTCATTGCGCAGGGAATCGCCAACCGCGGAACTACCTTTAGGGATTATAAAGATGGCGAAGGCAACAAAGGCGATAACCAAAACCATTTGCTGGTTTACGGTCGCGGCGGCGAGCCGTGTAAAACCTGCGGTGAGCCATTGGCTACAACTAAAGTGGGCGGCAGGGGCACGACTTATTGTGCCAAATGCCAGCATTGAGTGGATAGAAAATGAAAATTATTGGTTTAACAGGTGGTATTGCCTCGGGCAAAAGTACTGTCGCAGCTGTTTTGCGCAGTTTGGGAGCGAAGATTTTTGATGCGGATGCTGCAAGCAGGCAGGCAGTAGCGCATGGATCACAGGGGCTGCAGCAGGTCATAGCTGTTTTTGGTGCAGACTATCTGACGGCTGACGGTGAGCTGGATCGGCCGAAAATTGCGAAGCTGGTTTTTGAAAAGCAAGAAGCGCTGCGGCAGTTGGAGGAAATTATCCATACCTATGTACGCCGGGAAGCAAAAAAATTCTTAGAGCAGTGCCGTCAGCAAAATATGTCTGCGGCGGTATTGGATGTGCCGCTTTTGATCGAATGCAGCTGGTATAAGGAAGTTGATTTAGTATGGCTGGTTGCTGTTGATGAGAAAACGCAGATCGAGCGTGCAATGGTGCGCAGCGGTATGTCGGAGCAGGAAGTCAGGGTGCGTATTGCGGCACAAATGACTTTAGACGCCAAGCGGCAATATGCGGATCTGGTCATTGATAACAGCGGCAGCAGGGAAGAAACTGAGCTGATTGTAAAAAATGAGTGGGAAAAAGTATTGCAGATGGAGGACTAAGGTTGGGCAGACGTCGAAAAAAGAAAAACAACAGCCGTAAAATTTGGTTTGTGCTGATTTTGCTGTGCGCAGTTTCGTTGTTGGGCTGGAAAATATGGACGTCTGACGAAGTGCAAATGCGGTTTGTGTATATGTGGCCTTATCAAGGCGAGATTTTAGAATACAGCGGCAAAAATAAGATTGACCCATTTTTAGTGGCTGCGGTAATAAAAAATGAAAGTAATTTTGATCGCAAAGCTGTCTCTAAGGCTGGGGCGATCGGACTTATGCAGATCATGCCGGATACTGGCGAATGGATTGCCGAGCAAATGGGGATCAAAAATTTTGACCCTCAGGATCTATATCGCACAGATGCCAATATCCGCTTAGGCTGTTGGTATTTAGGTGAGCTGGAATATGAGTTTCAGCGTAACTGGGTACTGATGATGATTGCCTATAATGCGGGTCGTGGTAATACAAAAGCGTGGATGCAGGAAAATAACTGGGATTATGATTTTAATAAAATCGAGGATATTCCTTACAGTGACACACGCGAATATGTAAAGAAAGTATTGTATGATCGGGATGAGTATTACAAATTATATAAAAACAGATTAAAAAAGTATTGACGGCATCGTAATAGTATGCTATTATATCACTGTTGCTGATTTAGGCAATTGTAATGCGGTAGTGGCGGAACGGCAGACGCGCTAGCCTCAGGAGCTAGTGGGGGCAACCCCGTGGAGGTTCAAATCCTCTCTACCGCACCATTTTTGTCTATAAAGGTAATTTTAAACCCCATGCGGTTGTGGCGGAACGGCAGACGCACCATCTTGAGGGGGTGGCGGGGAGACCCGTGTGGGTTCAAATCCCACCAACCGCACCAAATAAGCAGATACAAGCTTCACGAAATTTCGTGAAGCTTTTTTATTTACAGGAACATCATAAATTTTCTTCAGTGATTATTGCCTGTAATCATATTCATAGTATGATATGATTATGATAAGAAATGGAGTGAAAAAAATGACTTTAGGTGTATTGCCCCAAAAAAATAATCGTTATGCGCTGCGTATTTTAGGAAGCTGCGGTGAATTTACCTCAGAGGAACTTTTACGGTTATCGGAATTGACGGCCAGGTTTGGCAGTGGCAGGATTACGGCTACCAGTAGAGGAACTGTTGAATTGAATGGGGTGGCTGAAAGCGAGCTGGAGGCTGCAATTGAGGCTGTACAGGCAGCGAAACTTCGTCTGGGTGGAACAGGGGCAACGGTTCGGGCTGTTGTGGCCTGTAAAGGCACCGACTGCCGCAAGGGTATGTTTGATGTGCATACTCTGGCCTGTAAATTAGATGAAGAATTTTATGGCATTGATGTGCCGAAAAAGTTTAAAATCGGGGTCTTTGGCTGTCCCAATAGTCTGGGGAAGGCTATGGCCCAAGATGTAGGTATTATGCCGTCTTTTACGGAAACAGGAAAATTTGAAATCTATATTGGTGGATTGCTGGGCAACAGACCGGTTCAGGGAAAGCGCATCCCGGTTCCTTTACAGGAAGACAGGCTCGTTGATGCCATAAAATATATCTTGGATGTCTATAAGGCCAATGGTATTTATCCACAGCGTCTGCGTGCTGTATTAGACAATAAAACGGAATTGTGGCAGGAAATAAACTGTTATTTTGAATTTCTGGCAAAGTGAAGTTAAATAAAAAATTATTGTCCCTGCTATTTTTAAAATCTTTAAAAATTATCTTTGACGATTAAGTAAGATTATATAACGTCATTTTTTTTCACAAAGTCCTATAATTAGATTTGTAAGCAGTAATGCAAAAAATATTTAAGGAAGTGGACTTTATGAAATTCAAAAATCTTGTATTAACAGTAGGCGCATTGATGATGCTTGCCTGTACTTCTGTCGCTGCGGCTGCTCCTAGCCAGGTAAATCGCAGTATGACGGCAATTAATGCTGCCAAAGCAGAAATTCCGGCTGTCTGCGAGCTGATTGGTTATAATGTGGACGGTGATACAAGCATTATCACTTTTAAAGACCCGAATACTTTGGAACGGTATGTTGTTGATGTAAACACAGCGACTGCCAAGGTAGAGGAAATTGAAGTAAAAGGCGCTACCTTCGTTATGGGCAGTACCATGGTCACTAAAACTCCGGCAGATATAGAAAAAATCGTTCTGCAAAATTATCCTAATGCCTACGAAATAGTTATTACTCAAGGACAGGATGGCAATAATATTTATTATGTAGCCGATTTCCTTACTGATAAGTTTGACGGCGAATTGAAATTAGATCCTGTTACCGGCGCGATCTGCGAACGTGAACTGGAATATTTCTAAGTGAAAAACAAAAATGAGTACATCATTTGATGTACTCATTTTGTTTTTTAGAAAACTTTTAAAATATCGTCGTTGGTCAAGGCTGTTACAGGTTTTAGAGGCTGCGGGTTCCCAGCTGGCTGGCTTAATTGCTTATCCATCCAGACAATATCGAGCCACCGGTTGAATTTATAACCTGCTTTAGGATGAGGTCCCAGATCTCTGAAGCCCAAAGCTTTATGAAAGTCGATACTGCGCTGATTCTCGGCGGTAATACAGGCATAAACATTATAAAAACCCTGTTTTTGCAGCAGATATAAAAGGCAGTGGTAGAGCTTTCTGCCGATACCGCTGTTTTGTGCTTCTGGGGCCAGGTAGATAGAAAGATCGGCATCATAAAGGTAGGCCATGCGTTCCTGATAGGCCGAACCATAGGCGAAGCCTAATATTTTACCATTGCGTTCATAAACTAAATAGGGATATTTACTGCTGATTTTTTGAATCCGCGCAGTAAATTCTGCCAGCCCGGGCGGTTCATATTCAAAAGAAATAGTTGTTTCCAGAATATAAGGCGCATAAATTTCCAGGATCCCGGCGCTGTCAGCCGGTGTGGCAAAACGTATCTGTTCCTGCATACTCACAAGCCTCCCGGTTTTATTGACGCTCGTTTAAAATGCGTTTGAAAATCGCAAACATAACTTCTGCAACGTCGTCGTTAAATTTGATCGCGATAGAGTCACCGTCTTTTTGAGTAAAGTAAATGATATTGACAGAAAGGTTGGCGTTATCTAAATCGCTGAGCTCTACGACCCTGGCCATTTTATTGCTCAGATAAATAATGCGCTGGTTTGTAAGGAAAAGGTAGCCGATATCGACAACAGCGGTCACTTCTTCGGTAAAATGAGGATGTTCGATTTTCTCACCTTTGAAGGAAATAGTTTCATCGATTTCCAGACGGCGGGTCAATTCAAAATAATTATCTTCTTTTTCTATGGTTTTATGTTCGCAGAAGCCTGCCTGTTGAGCGGCAGCATGGCAGATTTCGCCATCATTCAGGGGAAAGTCGACTTTGATGTCTCCTAAAGGAGCATTTTCTGCCGACCACAAATAGCGGTATTTGTCTAAAGCATTTTGAATATTGGGTTTAAATTCATAAGGGATATCCAGTTTAGCGCAGATTTCGCGCAGTGCAGCTTCTTCATCGGGACTGAAACGCTGCTGTTCAGCAATTTCGTCGAATTTTTTGTTAAAGTAATTATGAAAAACCTGGACGCGTATATCGTAGCCGTCTTCGTAATCATAACCGAAAATAGTATTGATATCGTCGATCGGCAAAGTTTCTTCACCGTCGATTATTTGGCGGCAGCGGGCGAAATAAGCCGCTTTTTTAGCGCCATTATCGGCCAGACGCTGCAGATTTTCAGGCAGCTCCAGGACCTGTGCCAGATGCCTGCTTTCTTCAAAAACAGGATCATCTTTACTTTGTGCCGTGAGGTAAACATGATCGGCTACCTTGCGATACATACTGCTGCGGTATTCAATATTGCTGCTGTCAAATTTTGCACCCCAGGTTTTGACGAAGTTACTGACGATAGCTGCTGTCAATTCGGTGGCTTTAGTACTTTCTGCCAGAAAATTATTTATTTCAACTAAGGCGTTCTGACTGGGCTTACTGCCAAAGAGTTTACTCATCATACCTTGGGTCTCTAATTCCTGCTTTTCAAATCCGTTCACTGGTATGCTCCTTTTCTTACTTAAATTAAATGATAATGTAAATAATATTATAGATATTATACAAGAAAAACTACAAAAAGTCATTTACCTGTCTATATTTAAAATGAGAAGAAAAAATATAAGCACAGGAAATTTTAGCGGCAGAACACTTGAAAAACTGTAAGGTGAGTTTTTTTTATATAAATGCTATGATATAATCAAGTTAATAATAGTTGATTTGGAGATGAGTTTATGTCCTTGTTGGATGAGAGAGGTACAGGGGCTATAAGCTGGCAGCGTAATTTGGCCATATTGTGGTGTGGCGTGTTTTTTGCCTGTGCCAGTTACACGATGGTAGTTCCGTTTTTGCCTGTTTATTTATTGCAGGAACTGCATGTTGAAAGCAGCGAAGTAAATTTTTGGAGCGGTCTGGTTTATTCAGTGACCTTTTTAGGCGCGTCGATCATGGCTCCATATTGGGGAGCAAGGGCCGACAGGGTCGGGCAGCGCCGGATGGCGATACGTGCCGGTTTTGGTCTGGCCTTTACCTACTGGCTGGCAGGGATTTCACAATCGCCGGAACAGCTTTTAGGCGTGCGTATTTTGACCGGATTGATCAGCGGGTTTGTGCCTGCGTCAATGTCGCTGGTGTCTTCAACACTGCCTGAAAGCCGTATGGGCTGGGGTATGGGATTGATGCAGACTGCCGTTGCCAGCGGCAGTATTTTAGGGCCGATGATGGGCGGTTATTTCAGTTCCTGGTTTGGAATGAGGCTGTCCTTTTTTGTGGCCAGTTGTTGTTTGGCTTTAGCAACGATAATGGTTGTATTTTTTGTGCGTGATGTTCAGCATGCGCCGGAAGAAGGCAAGGAAAAGATTAATCTGTGGCAGGATCTGCAGGAATCACTGCATAATAAAGGCCTGCTGTACGTGATGACGATGTTCTTTTTGATCCAGGTGTGCACGATGATCATCCAGCCTTTGGTAACCATGTATGTGTCACATTTGATGGGCAGGATGGATGAATCTGTCGTCAAAGCGGCAGGCATCATTTTTTCACTGGCTGGTATTGCCGGGATAATTGCTGCTCCGTTTTGGGGCAAACGCGGTCAGCAGCTTGGCTATACGAAAGTATTATGCTTTGTGTTGATGGCTGCAGGATTGATCAATCTCTGCCAGATCTTTGTGCAGGACATCTGGCAGTTTGCCGGAATCCAATTTGTGTACGGCCTCTTCCTGTCCGGCGCTGTACCTAATGTCAATGCCAGGTTGGTAGAAGTCACCGATCCTTCCATGCGCGGCAAAGCTTTTGGGCTTGTAACGTCGGCGCAGCAGTTCGGCGGCGTGATAGGACCGCTGCTGGGCGGCTTTTTAGGCGGCTTTTTGCTGACGCGCTATATTCTGGTGATTACAGGAGTTATTTTGCTGCTGGCAGGCAGTTACACGTATTTGACGAAGGTGAAAAAAACAGCCGAAGCGTGACGGAGGGTTTAAAAACTTACATTATGAAACTTTGGTGAATTCCCGGTTTAAAACTCTTGACTAAAAATTAGTTTGAGTGAATAATTAAGGTAGTAACGGAGCTTAATTACTCCATGAAAGTGAGTGAGATTAGATGTTAAAAGAATTTGAAGGGCAGATGCCCAAAATCGACAAAAAAGCCCATGCTTTTGAAAGTGCCGATCTGATTGGCAAAGTAGAAATGAAAGAATACAGCAGTGCCTGGTTCAATGTTACGATCCGCGGCGACGTCAACCGGATCGAGGTAGGGCGTTACAGTAATATCCAGGACAACAGCTGTCTGCATGTGGCTGATGATTATGCCTGCATCGTCGGTGACTTTGTTACAGTTGGTCACGGAGCTATCCTGCATGCCTGCACGGTTGAAGATCATTGCCTGATAGGGATGCATGCTACTGTACTTGACGGCAGCGTTATCGGACATGGTTCTATCGTAGCTGCGGGAGCTGTAGTAACAAAAGGAACGAAAGTTCCGCCTTTTTCACTGGTGGCTGGTATTCCTGCCAAGATAATCAAAACTCTGGACGAAAGCAATCTGGAAAATATCCATGCCCAGGCTGTAAAATATAAAGATTTGTGGAGCAAGCGTCATAATATTATGCCTGATATAGACGGTGAGACTTACCATGGTGAAAAAATCGTATAAAATGTGAACATGAGGGAGCTGCTTGTAAGCAGCTCCTTTTTAATTCCCCGTCAGCAGGAATAAACATTTATAGCGGCGAATATATATGCTAGTCAGTATACGTGAGAGGAGTTGCCCTATGAAAGAAATGATAAAAAAATATTTAGCAGAGCAGTATGAAGCTTATGTGAAAGATTTGGAGACATTGACTAATATTGATTCAGGTAACGGAGATTTGCAGGGAACAGAAGCCGCTAATAAATTTGTGGCAGCAAAAATGCAGGAGCTTGGCGCGACGACTGAATTTCGCTATAATGACAGAGCGTGTCATTTGATTTCCCGACTGCAGGGAACCGGTAAATTGAGTATTTTGCTCGTAGCTCATGTTGACACGGTATTCAATCGCGGCGAAGCTGATAAACGTCCCTTTAGAGTTGATGAAAATGGCTTTGCCTGGGGCCCTGGTGTTGGTGATGACAAAGCTACGGTAGTGGAAGTTATTTATGGTTTGAAAGCTTTGCTGCAAGCAGGGTTTACTGATTTTAAGGAAATCATTTACTATACGAACGGCGAAGAGGAAGGCGGTTCACTTACGGCAGAAGGAATTGTGGCCGAGCTGTCGCAGCAGGCTGATTTTGCTGTGATCATGGATGTGGCGCGTCCAGACTGGGGAATTGTCACCCAACGCAAGGGCAATGCCAAATATAAGGTCCAGGTTACCGGTATCGGCGGACATCATGGCAATGCTTCGCAGCATTGTGCCAATGCTATTCATCAGCTGGCGTATACCATTACTGAACTGCACAAACTGGCCAGCCCTATGCCTGGAGATCCGGCTGATTTTACGGCTAAAGCTTTAGCTGAGCGTGGTATTGTCGATTCAGGCCAGTTTATACCGCAGAACACTGTTAATGTCGGCGTCATTGGTTCAACTAATGATAAGATCAGTGTCATACCAGGAGATGCTTATTGCGAAGTTAATGTTCGTTGTTTTTCTGTAGCTGAGCAGGAACGGTTAGACAGAGAAATCAAAGCTTTAGCAGATAAAATAGTTGTTGCCGGGACAAAAGTTGAAATTACAGGCGGTATTGTGACAGGTCCGATGGAAAAAACGCCGCAGGTACAGAAAATGGTCGATGTTTACAGCAAGATAGTCAGTGAAGAATTTGGCGGTAAGGTTACTGAATGGGTGGCCGGAGGCTTGACTGACGGTAACAGAACTGCAAAATATATTCCGACCTTAGATGCTTTGGGAGTCGAAAACTATGATGAGCATACGGACCATGAATCTGTTGATTTAAAAACTGCTGTTCCCAGAACTACGGCTTTTGCTTTGACACTGGCAGAATTAACAAAAATATTTTAATTTTTTTTTGCAGGCAGTCGCAGACTGCCTGCAATTATGTTAAACTAATAAAGATATAAGAAATCTGCGAGATAAGGGATGAAAGCATGGGAAAAAAAGACAATAAATATTCTAAAGCCACAGCATCATTGAGTGAAGGTGGGATTTTTGGCTTAGGACGTCCGATAGATTTTACTGACGGAATTACAAGGATCGCACTTATTTGTACTATCTTAACAGCTGTAGCGGCAACTTTTTGGAAAACTATGGGCGGCGCTGATACAGAAACTGCCATGTATTTCGGACTAAATACAGCGGCTGCATTTTTCTTTTCCTGGCTGATAGCGCAGGAGCTTGATCCAGACCGTAAGCTGGGTGGTATTATCGGCGGAGGTCTTAGTATCATAGCAGCTTTTACCTTGGGCGAAGGCAATGTTCTTGTGCTTTTATGGCTGCTGTTTATCCTGAGGATGTTAAACCGTACTTCCGGTTCAAGGCATAAGATCGGTGATAATGTACTTTTGATTTTTATCGCCTATTGGCTTGGTAGAGATGGCTATTGGCTTTATCCGGTGCTTACCGGTACGGCTTATATTATCGAAAGTCAGATCAAAGGCGGATATTACAGAAGTCTCTATTTAGGCGGCTTGGCTTTTGCGGTTACGGCAATGGCGGATACTTCCATGAAAGCCCACAGCCTTTCCATGATTTATGTTTATCTGATGGCGCTTTGTTTTATTTTGTTCTTGCCGGAAATAAGAATGGCGGCTTTGACGGAAGCCAAAGGCGATATAGATGGCAAACGTATCAGTACGCAGCGGTTGCAGGTTGCTCAGGGCGCTTTTTTAATGATTGGTTTTTCGCTGCCGTGGGTGCACGGCGAGACTCAGGCGGCAGCCCTGACTCCGGCCTGGATGGCAGGGATTGGTGTAGGGGTTTATTTACTGGTTGATGCTATTCAAAAAGCTATATTTGAAAAAAATAAACAATAAATTTCAGGAGGTTTTTAGCATGAGTGAAAACAGAAAAATCAGATTTACAACTAATAAGGGAGTATTTACTGTAGAAATGTTTGAAGATAAGGCTCCTAAAACAACTGAGAATTTTATCAAACTGACAGAAAAAGGTTTTTATAACGGGATCGTTTTTCACCGTGTTATTGACAGCTTTATGATTCAGGGCGGTGATCCTACCGGTACTGGTATGGGTGGGCCTGGATATAAAATTGACGACGAATTCGGTGAAGGGCTGAAGCATGATGACGAGGGTATTCTTTCAATGGCCAACGCCGGCCCGAATACTGGGGGCAGCCAGTTTTTTATTACCTTAGCACCTACCCCGTGGCTTAACGGACACCATGCTATTTTTGGCAAGGTCGTTGATGGGATGGATGTTGTGCGGTTGATAGGCGTAGTTCCTACTGATTTCCGTGACCGTCCTAAAGAGAATGTAATTATGGAAAAGGTAGAGGTTATAAAATAATTTGCCTGCGTATGTGTATATCCTGCGCTGCAGGGATGCCTCACTTTATACGGGCTGGACAAATAACCTGGAAAAACGTCTTGAAGCACATAACAGCGGCAAAGGGGCGAAATATACCCGTGGACGCGGTCCCGTAACTTTAGTCTATAGTGAAACGCTGGCAACCAGAGAAGAAGCACTGCATCGCGAATGTGAGATCAAAAAGATGACCAAAACTGCTAAATTAGCCTTAATTGAGCAAAATATAAATGAATATAAGCAAAAATATTAAAAAAATTACAAAAAATAGCAAAAGAGAGTTGCTTTATTGTAAATAATAGGCTATAATGGGCTGGTGAGTGAGATGTTCAAGCTCCTCATTAAAGTAATTTTTAGGAGGCCCAGAAAATGACTGGCAAAGTAAAATGGTTTAACGCAGAAAAAGGTTATGGTTTCATCGAACGCGAAGATGGTGGCGACGTATTCGTTCATTTCTCCGCTATTCAATCCGAAGGCTTCAAAACCCTCGAAGAAGGTCAAGCAGTTGAATTTGACGTAGTTGAAGGCAACCGCGGTGAACAAGCTGCCAACGTTGTTCGTCTGTAATTGATATAGATTAAAAATTTTTTTAATATATAGCAGCATATGAACAGAAAAGCAAGGCGCTACCTATTGGTAGCGCCTTTTTTCTTTTTAGTAAAAGTCTGAGTTTAATTTGAGTTTAATAACAGATTTTAAATTTTAATATCTGGAAGCATTGTTGTGAAGGAAGAAGCTTATTGATATAATAAAATGATAAAGTTGATAGTAAATTTTAAGAGGAAAGGAAGTGTAAAGCATTGGAAAATATACGGCAGGGTCTTAACGAGTCTCAGCTTGAGGCTGTTACTTCTACAGAGGGGTTTATACGTGTTATAGCCGGGGCCGGTTCAGGTAAAACAAGGGCGTTAGCAAGGCGTTTTGCTTATCTTGTCAACGAGGTCGGAATTCTTCCGGGAAATATTCTCTGTGTTACTTTTACTAATAAATCGGCTAATGAAATGCGCCAGCGCATTCATAATCTGACTGGCGATAATGATACAGGTTATATAAGCACTTTCCACAGTTTCTGCGTATCTGTTTTGCAGGAAGACAGCCATGCGTTACAATATCCTAAAAGCTTTCTCGTTTTGGACAATGCTGATATTGACTCTATGCTGAAGCTTATTTACGAAGAGCGTGGGCTGACGCTTAGAAATATGACCTTCAGCAAAGCCCGGGATATGATTGAGATCAGAAAAATATTTAAAGAACCGGAATATTATCTGGATATGCTCAACATGTCGTTGGATACACTACGGCAGAAATACCTGGCGGCAACAGAGCCGTCGGATATGATTTTTTATGGATATTTATATCAGGAGAAAAAATGCTTTGGACTTGATTATAATGATCTGATTAAATTTACTTTATATATTTTTGAACAGAACGAAGCTATTAAAAATAAATGGCAGCAGCGGCTGGAATATATTATGATTGACGAGTTTCAGGATATTGATGAACTGCAGTACAAATTGATGTCCGTACTGTGTGCCTATCATAAAAATCTGTTCATTGTCGGTGATCCTGACCAGACTATTTATACCTGGCGTGGTGCTAATGTCCGCTATTTACTGGACTTTGATAAAGTATTTCCCGGCGTAAAAACTATAATGATGATGCAGAATTATCGCTCTACGCCGCAGATCGTTACTGTTGTTAATGACCTGATCGATAAAAATAAATTCCGAATCAAAAAAGAACTTATTGCAACGCTTGCGGACGGCAAACAGGTGGTCTGTCATCATGCAGCTACTTCTGAAGCAGAAGCATTATGGCTGGTAGAGCAGATTCAGGCGCTGCACAGCCAGGGAATCTCTTACAGGGATATCGCTGTTTTATATCGAGCTCACTATGTTACCAGGTGTGTGGAAGAGGTTTTTTTACGTGAAAAAATACCATATACTATCTACAGCGGCGTACAGTTCTTTAACAGAATGGAAATAAAAGACGCGCTGGCCTATTTGCGTTTGCTTGCATATAAAGATGATCTGGCGTTTATGCGGGTGGCAAATGTACCGAAACGTAATATTGGGGAAAGACGCATAAAATTTTTACGGGAATATGCCGCTGAATACCAATGTTCTTTGTATGAGGCTTTAGTAATAAATCTGGAGAATGATATTTTTAAAGGGACCAAAGCAGCACAGTTTGTTGCTTTGATTGAAAGATTTGCCGCTGATTACGCCGAAAGGCAAATTTCAGAATTGCTGTCGGCAGTTTTGAATGAAAGTGGCTATGAAAAAATGCTGCGGACAGAAGGCAGCCAGGAACGGTTAGATAATCTGGCGGAACTTAAACAGTCGGTTTATGAATATGAAACTTCTTGCGGCGAGGAAAGTACGTTGGAACACTACTTGTCACATGTGGCTTTGTTTACTAATAACGATACAGCTGACAACAGTGATAAAGTAAAGTTAATGACGGTACATTCTGCTAAAGGGCTGGAGTTTCCCTATGTATTTTTATGTGCTATGAATGAAGGCGTTTTTCCGTCTAAAAAAACAGATACTAGACAGCGGATGGAGGAAGAGCGCAGGCTTGCGTTTGTAGCCATGACCCGTGCGCAGAAAGGTCTGTTCCTTTCAGAAGCTGATGGTAGGAATTTTGATGGTTCGCCGCGTTATCCTTCACGTTTTTTGCTGGATATTGACCCGTCGTTGCTTAGTTATACGCAGCCACCACAGGAAGGCTTGATAAGAGAAGCCAAAGATTATCTTGTCATCAGTGAACGTTATCTTGCAGATGAAGAAAATCAGTCATTATTAGCTGTAGGTCAACGCGTCAGACATAGTATTTTCGGAGGCGGTGTTGTTATTGAAGTTGATTTGATTAAAGCTGCTTATCTTGTTAAGTTTGATAATATTGACACGCCGCGCAGTATTTCGTTTAGAGCAAAATTGGAAAAGTGCTGAAGTATTCGGCAAAGCTCTGGTAAAGTTAACGAAAGATGTTATACTAAACGTATTTCTGTTAAGAAATGCGTTTTTCTTTTTGTGTTTTCCACTGCATTCATTTATAATTATTATAATGGCAATGCCTAATTTTAAGAAGTGGAGGTGCAGTATGCGCTCAATGACCAAAATTATAATTTATGTTCTGCTGGCGTTTTTAATCTTTGTGCCTGGCAGCAGCGGCTGGGCGCATGAGTATACGCCTGCTGAAAAGAAAATGATCGACGCGGCGTATAGAGATGCACATTGGACCACTGTTGCAGCAGGGGCCTGTATAGGCGCATATTCACCGGAAGATGCGCCGGAGTTTGGCTATCTGCGTGATTATGGCTGGAAAATAGTACCGCATAAGGTGAAAAAAGGAAAATTAGAGGCCAATTTTATTGTGGCTAAAAATAAAACCAGACGTGGCAGAGATGTTTATATAGTTGCTTTTCGCGGCAGTGCCAGTAAAAGTGATTGGACCGTTAATTTGAATACAGATAAAGTCCCTTATGGCGGAAGTGATCTTGCGGGATTTATCGAATATGCTGAAGGCCCTGAAAAGGATAAAACCGTGCCGATGGTGCATAAAGGGTTTAATGATTATGTGAATACTGTTCTGGAAACAATGGTCGACACCAATGACGATGGCATTGATGAAGTTTTGTTTAATGAGATTCTGGCAAATACAGATACTCGCGTATTACTTACTGGGCACAGTTTGGGCGGAGCCGTGGCTACTTTACTGGCGGAGCGCCTGGTAAGTATGGGTGTTGATAAAAACCGTGTACCGGTGATAACTTTTGGCGCGCCTGCGATAGGAAACGCCGCTTTTGCCGAAGCCTACGGTGATAGCGTTGACCTGCGCAGAATCACTAATAATGCTGATCCTGTTCCAGGGAGCCTGCAAACATTTTTTGGCGGCTATAAACAGTTTGGCAAACATCATAAATACAATCTTTCCCGGAAGCTGAGTGACTTTCAGCATGATATGGGAATGTATTTTGATTACAGTATGCGAGAATATTATGCGGCCTTAGATAAAGCTGAAGCTGCCGGCGTACGTGAGAAGCTGCCGCTGCAGAAACTGGAAGGATCTGACCCGCTGGTGGCAGTCTGGATCGGCAGTAGCCGCGAGGCTGACAAAAGGGATTATGTTCCGGATATCAAAAGATTTGTTATGAATGAATATCAGATGATGCTACCGCGGTATGTGATCGTGGATACCGAAACGAAGCTGTATGATGACAGTGTTTATGCAATGGAAAAATTTTATCAGAAAGCACGGGAGCTGGGTGCGGATTATATTTTAATAGTCGAAATCGATGGAAGGGTACTTAATGACCGCGAAAAGTGGTATATTAATATGAATCAAAGTGTCTTTACTGTTGATGGTGGGCTGGTAACGATGAACAGCTTTGCGCGTTTTGTTTCGCCGGTTTCCGGTAATATTCAGGCAACGACCTTTGTCTTGGAGCAAAGCCGTGAGGAGCTGAAAAAGCATCTGCCTTTTGTCAAATTGGATCAGCATGCTTCGCCGCGGCGGCTATGATTAAAATTTTATAAATAGGTGTGAGAAAAGTATGAAACAGGAAAAAATGGAAAGTCTGGCACAGGAATTGATGGTTTGCAGAGAATGTCCACTGCGGGAAGCGGCAAAAGCTCCTGTGGGGTGGTTTGGCAATTATGACAGTCCGATTGTTTTTGTAGGTGAAGGCCCCGGCGGCGTGGAGGATGACTACGGCTGTCCGCTTATCGGCCCGTCCGGACAACTGTTGGATAAAGCTCTGTGGGCTGCAAAGATGACACGTGACCGTGTTTTAACGACTAATATCATTAAATGCCGTCCTAAGGGTAACCGCACTCCGAATATTGCTGAGGCTGATTTTTGCGCACAGCGCTGGCTGGATAAGGAACTGGAGATATTGCAGCCTAAGGTAGTGGTTGCTTTAGGCAGTGTCGCACTGCATTACCTGGGAAATCAGGATATGCGTATTACCAGGGACCGCGGAAAATGGTTCAAAACGAAACATGGTTTTGACTGTATAGCGACTTTTCATCCTGCGTATTTACTGCGCATCAGCAATATCAAAGCGCTTAATGCTGCTAAATGGGATGTCTTTCATGATCTGGAGGCGGCCAGAGAAAAAGTTTTGGCGGCAGAACCTGATTATGTGTTGATGTCAGAAGAAAAAACTGATCTTTTTAAATTGTTTCAACGACGCCAATAATGAAAGAGCTGCAGAAAAAAATATGAAAAAAATCCGGGTTAGGTATTGCTAACCTGGATTTTTTGTGCTATACTCAAAATCAAGTTAGACCGGGCTAACCAAACGATGTGATTTCGACCCTTCTTTCTTTGATCACTCATAAACAATAACCGGAGCCTTGCCGGTAGCTGCGTTTGGTTAGCTGAACTAACTTTTGTTAAAGGAGTTATCATGCAGTTTGAATTACATGGCTTTAAAAGTTTTGATGAATTACTGGCTTTCCATTGCGCACCGGCGTTAGCTGGTATCAAACCGGCCAATCTTGTGAGCTGTCCTACGGTATCGATGCCTGTGGTTGCGCCGCTTTTGACGGTTTATACTGAACAATTTGCCGATAGGGGCATTGCTTTTGAAGTTTTGTGCCTTTGTACTGCACGAACTTTGATTTTAGTTTATCAGCCTCGGCAGCTTGAAGCTTTGCTGCAGGAACAGGAAGTCAGTTGTTATTTAAAAGAGCTTGGTTATAAAACAGACTCTGTACGTTCTCTGCTGCGGCAGCTAGGGGGCCGGGTATCCTGCAGTGACGATTTTCCACATGAGATAGGTGTATTTTTAGGCTATCCATTGGCGGATATCAAAGGGTTTATTGAGAATAAAGGACAGAACTGTAAATGCAGCGGTTATTGGAAAGTATATGATGATGTCGAACATGCCAGGTGTTTGTTTGACGCATATAATAAATGCCGGGACAGGTTGTTGAAGGCAGTAGCCGAAGGCGTACCTTTACATCTGGCAGCGGCTTCTTTTTAAGGAGGTTTTATTATGGAAAAGATTCCTGTTATTTATTGGTCTGGTACCGGTAATACTAAACTTATGGCCGAGGCCGTAGCCGAAGGTATTGGTGCTGCCGCGGTACTAAAAAGCGTTGGCGATATGACGGCGGAACAGGCTGCTGGATATTCAGCACTGGCGCTGGGTTGCAGTGCTATGGGCGCTGAAGTTCTGGAAGAATACGAATTTGAGCCTTTCTTTACAGCGTTAGAACCGCTTTTGCAGGGTAAAAAGGTTGTGATTTTCGGTTCTTACGGCTGGGGCGGCAGTTACATGAATGATTGGGAGCAGCGCGTAAAAGCGGCGGGCGCCGAGTTGGCTGCACCGGGACTTTTAGTTTTGGGAGCTCCTGATGAAGCGGCAGTTGCAAGCTGTCGCGAGCTGGGCGCGGCTTTAACTAAAGCATAACTTTACTTCTCCGTCATAACTACGGTAAGAGCAGACTGTGGTTATGTCCTTTAATATTCCATTTCTCCAAATGCAGATAACCGGGTCCCATAAGGGATTCCGGTTATCTGCATTTTATTTTAAATGTACGTTTAATAATCATCATAAACGGATACAAAATTTAGATAATGAAGAGCTTACTTGAAAGCGGGTCGTAAGTAGCTTATAATAAAGACGAAGGTAAGGAGTTGTTTTGATGGAATCTTTGATGAAGATCAACGATCCGATCCTCTTAGCACTGATTGCGACGGGGTTCACCTGGTTTATGACCGCTCTTGGCGCGGCGATGGTATTTTTCTTTAAAGAAATCAACAAACGAGTTT
Organism: uncultured Phascolarctobacterium sp.; assembly: GCF_958349595.1. Classification (NCBI taxonomy): domain Bacteria; kingdom Bacillati; phylum Bacillota; class Negativicutes; order Acidaminococcales; family Acidaminococcaceae; genus Phascolarctobacterium; species uncultured Phascolarctobacterium sp. The sequence continues at coordinate 79,863 of NZ_CATWDQ010000006.1, forward strand.
TAAATATGATGCTGGGCTTTGCCGCAGGTATCATGGTGGCAGCGTCCTTTTGGTCGCTTTTAGCTCCGGCCATAGAAATGGCTGAGCAAAGCAGTTTACCAGCCTGGCTTGTTGCTGCGATCGGTTTTTTGGGCGGTGCGGCTTTTTTGTGGCTGGCGGATAGATTGCTGCCGCATGCGCATTTTTTTGCCAAAGATGGAGAAGTGGAAGGTATTCCCACTAATTGGCGTCGTAGTATTTTACTGGTATTTTCAATTACTTTGCATAATATTCCTGAAGGGCTGGCGGTCGGCGTTGCTTTCGGCGCGGCTGCCAATAGTATGAGTGATACGGGCCTGCTGGCTGCGATAGCGGTTGCTTTGGGTATCGGTATCCAGAACTTTCCTGAAGGTGCCGCTGTTTCCATTCCTCTCAGGCGAGAAGGTGTTTCGCGGATGAAAAGCTTTATGTATGGACAGGCTTCTGGGCTGGTAGAACCGATAGCAGGTGTTATTGGTGCGGCTATGGTCACTTCAATGGAAGCTATTTTGCCGTATGCATTGGCTTTTGCCGCCGGCGCGATGTTGTATGTTGTGGTTGAGGAATTGATACCAGAGTCTCAAAGCGGCGGTGAGCATGAAAGCGCCGATCTTTCAACAATTGGTTTTATTATTGGTTTTGCGGTCATGATGATTTTGGATGTAGCTTTAGGGTAAAAGCGGCTGGAGCCGCATTTATAATTAATTAAGTGATAAAATTTTATTAAGGAGTGAGTACGAATGGGCGAAAAGAAATTCTACATCTGTAAACATTGCGGTAATATGATTGGGATGATTCAAAGCAGCGGAGTAAATGTTGTTTGCTGCGGCGATCCCATGACAGAACTGAAACCTAATACAGTGGAGGCGTCACAGGAAAAACATCTGCCAGTAGTTACTATTGAAGGCAATATCGTAAAAGTAAAAGTCGGCAGCGTTGAGCATCCTATGACAGAGGAACACCATATTGCCTGGATTTATCTGGAAACAGAACAAGGCGGACAGCGGAAGAAACTGGCTGTTGGTTCTAAACCTGAAGCTGAATTTGCGCTGGCAGGCGGTGATAAGGTTATAGGTGTTTACGAATACTGTAATCTGCATGGCTTATGGCTGACTAAGGTTGAATAAAAATTTACAGGCTGAACAGGACGGTGCTTACCGTCCTGTTTTTTTATAAAATAAGCAGACGGGATTTTTTCAGAGCAGGACTTTTGAGGAAACTGGTAGAATTAAAGTATATAAGTAATATTAAGGGAGGGACGAGTAATGAGTGAATTCAGTGAAAAATTGGGTATGGAAGTTGGTAATGCATTTAAGAGCGGTTATAATTGCAGTGAAGCTATCGTTGAAGCCTTTCGCAAATATGCAGGCGTCGACATTGACGATAATGCTTTTCGCCTGGCGTCGGGATTTGGCGGCGGTATTGGTCACGCCCGTAATATTTGCGGCGCGTTAGTTGGCTGCACAATGGTTATCAGTACCTTGATCGGACGCAATACTCCTGAGGAAAAACCGTTGAAGGAAATTTATCCTGTTACAAAAGAGTTCCACGATCGGTTTGAAAAGGAATTTGGCTCAACGATGTGTAAGGATTTGATGCCTTATGAATTCAATACTCGTGACCATCTGAAAAACTGTTTGAAGCTTACGAACCGTATCGGTAAGTTTTTAGCGGAATTTTTAGAAGAAAAAGGTTTGCTTGCAGGTCAGTAAAAGCTTTAGCTCAGTGCCGATTGGAGGTGCTGAGCTATTTTATTGAATAAAATAGCAGGAAAACGCAGTCTGGGTGTATAATATAAACATATTATGTTTTTAAATAAGCAGTAGGTGCAGGCTGAGTTCGTAAGGAGGAAAAGCTGATGATTGTCGGAATCGGTTGTGATTTGACTGAAATACAGAGAATAAAAAAAGCTTTGACAATAGAAAGATTTGCGGCAAGAGTTTTTTCTGTTTCAGAACAAGAATATTGCGAAGCTCGCGGAATGCAGAAATTTGCAAGCTATGCTGCGAGATTTGCGGCTAAAGAAGCTTTGCTGAAAGCTTTGGGAACAGGGCTGAGAGGCGGCCGGCTTATTGATATTGAAGTTTATAATGATTGTATGGGAAAGCCAGGCATACGTTTGAGCGGTTATTTTGCTGCTCTGGCAGAGGAACGCGGCGTCAGAGAAATATATCTTTCGTTGAGCCATACTAAAGATATTGCTATGGCTCAGGTTGTATTGGAGGGATAACGATGAAACTGGTTTTTGCAAAAGAAATGCAAACTTTGGATCAGCAGTCTGCAGAGCAGATCGGTTTGCCGACAATGGTGCTGATGGAGAATGCAGGTAAAGCTGTGGCAGAAACGGCTGCAGATTTTTTAGAAGATTGTTTTGGTAAAAATATCGTTATTTTTACAGGTAAGGGCAATAATGGAGGCGATGGACTGGTTGCTGCACGCTGGCTGGTCAGTCAGGGCGCACGTGTCAAAGTGTTTCTGGTATCGCCATGGCAGGATCTGACCGGAGATGCTGCGGCGCAGCTGCGTATCTGCCGGAAGTGCGGTATTGAATTATTTGCGCTAAAAGATGACAGAGGCAGCTGGGATGTGGCGGAAGTAAGCTGCCATAAGGCTGATTTGGTGATCGATGCTGTTTTAGGTACAGGATTTAATGGCGTTTTGCAGGGGTTCCAGCAACGGGTCTGCATGCTGATTAACAGTGTTACTGTACCGGTGGTGTCTGTTGACGTGCCAAGCGGCGTCTGTGCTGATACAGGCATGGCCGATAAAAATGCAGTCCAGGCAGATATTACAGTTACTATGGCGCTGGCGAAGCCGGGCCTGTTTTTATATCCGGCGGCTGAATTGACTGGCGAGGTAGTTGTTGCCGATATCGGTATACCGGAAATACTTTTGGAACAGATGGACAGTAAGAAGTTTTTGCTGACGGAAAATATTGCTGCTGACTTGCTGCCGCAGAGGAATGGAAACTGTCATAAGGGTGAAGCAGGACGGGTGGTAATTACGGCCGGATCACCGGGATTTACTGGTGCGGCTGCTTTATGTGCGGAAGCTGCTGTTAAAGCTGGTGCAGGTTTGGTGAATCTGCTGACTCCGCTTTGTAGCCGTGAAGTTCTGGCTGTAAAATTGACAGAAGTTATGGTGGAAGGTTTGATAGAACGGATGCCAGGAGCGTTAGGTGGCGGCGCTGCGGGAGCTGTGCTGGATAAAGCCGGTCGGGCGGATGCCTTGGCTATAGGGCCGGGTCTTGGTACATCAGGAAGTACGATAGAGGTCATTCGGGAGATCCTGCAGGCGGTGGAAGTGCCTGTGGTTATTGATGCCGATGCCTTGACTGCGCTGCAGGGACATACAGGCATTTTGAATACTATGAGAGCGCCGAAAGTTTTAACGCCGCATCCTGGAGAATTGGGCAGATTGTTAGATATGGAACCGGCAGAAGTTGATGCAAGACGACTGGAACTGGCTGGTAAATATGCTGTCGAGTGGGATGCCGTTCTTGTATTGAAAGGTGCCCCGACTGTTATAGGCTGTCCCGACGGCAGCGTTTATATCAATACGACTGGTAACAGTGCCATGGCTACTGGTGGCAGTGGCGATGTGCTGACGGGTATCATTGCCGGTTTGACGGCGCAGGGAATTTCTCTGCAGGAAGCAGCTTTAGCCGGTGTTTATCTGCATGGTCTGGCTGGCGATCTGGCCAGCGGCGGGACTATTGGTCTGGCAGCTGGTGAAATCAGCGGATATTTGCCGCAGGCCCGCAGGATTGTTGAGCAGGGTGAATAAAAGATTTCACCGAAAGTTTGCAGATAAAAGGTGGGGTTTGTTTACAATACTTGTGCGGAAATGATAAAATTAAGTATTGGAGATGACAGAAAGGGAGATGCCGTTTGCAGAAGAAATTAGTTTTTGTTTTTGCACTTTTAAGCTGTTTGCTGTTTAGTTTAACGGCTTTTGCCTCGGAAATAACAGATGTCCGTTGGGGTGTTGATAAAACCAATGTGCTGAGATTCGTTGTAGATTGTGATAAGCCGACTGGTTATAAAATAACCTTTGACGGCAATACGATGCTGGTCACGATGGAGGCTTCTTTGAGTGGTAAAGTCGGTCGGCTGCATAAGATAAAAAGCGATATTGCCAATGAGATGCGCCTGGAGACAACGGACGGAAAAACTGTGCTGAAGGTGCCGCTGCAAAAGGCGATCGGCGGTAAAGATTATAAAGGGTTTACTTTAAAAAAAGACCCTGTTACCAAAAGGCCTGACAGAATAGTTATTGATGTTTTAGCTAATAAACGTCAGGCATCTGAGCCTGCAAAAACGACTCCCGCAGGCGGTAATAAAACTACCGCGAATAAGACAACCACACCGGTTGTGAGTAAAAGTGCCTATCGTACCAGCGGCGGTCTGAAAGACAAACGCATTACGCTGGACGCAGGTCACGGCGGCAGCGATCCCGGTGCTGTTGGGGCTAAAGGAACGAAAGAAAAAGACATTACTTTAAAAATAACTCAGAAGGTCGAAGAACTGCTGAAGAAAAAAGGCGCTAAAGTGACGATGACACGTGTTAAAGACGTTGATGTCTATGGCGTAAACGCTACGGACGCGCAGGAACTGCAGGCTCGTGTTGATGTTGCTGAACGCAGTGCGGCTGATCTTTTTATCAGTCTGCATATCAATGCCTCAGTCAATAAAAACGTAGGCGGGTTCTCGTCCTATTATTATCCTAAAACAAGTCATGATGCCCGGATAGCAACAGCTATCCAAAAACGGATGACCAGTGGTTTTGGTCTGGATGATCTGGGTATCCGTCAGGCGAACTTCTACGTCAATAAACGCAGCAGCATGCCTTCGGCATTGATCGAGATGGCGTTTATAACTAATGCCAAAGAAGAAAAATTGCTGAACAGCAATTGGTTCCAAAGTAAATTAGCTAAGGCGATTGCTGATGGTATTGAGGATTATTTTAAATGATGTGGGAGGCCAATATGTTAAAGAAACTTGCAGTACTCTGCACTTTACTGCTTTGCCTGTTGGTTGTAGGCTGTAGTGAGGATCAAACCGCTACGGTTAACCCGCAGCCTGAAACTAAACAAACGCAAAGCGATAAGGATAAAGAAATCACCGTAACTGTTTATCGTGCGCCCGCAAACGGCGAAGAATATCTGCTGCCGGAGAAAGTGACTCGTAAAATGGGAACAATGACTGCTCCTGAGGTTGCCTTAGATGTTTTAGTGAACAGCAGTCCGCAGGATACTGAGAAAATGGTCAGTCTGTTTCCGAAAGGCACTAAAATCAGGACCATGAAACTGGAAAATGGCATTGCTTATGTTGATTTTTCCAAGGAAATCACCAATGTACCGCAGGGGTCGTATACTGAACTTATGCTGACTACTGCTATTGTGAATACGCTGACGGAGTTTCCGGAAATAAAGAAAGTACAGATTTTGATTGAAGGTAAAAAAATTGCTTCCTTAAAAGGACATACTGATATTTTAGATCCTTTGGAGCGTAATATTACTTTATTAAAAAAATAAAAGGGAGCAGTATCGGCAAAAGTCGGTACTGCTTTTTTGAAATGGGAGTGTATTTGATGGAGTATTTTTGTGGCAATGTTGAAACTATGGAAGCTTTGGGAAAACTTTTGGGCAAGCTGGCTAAAAGTGGAGATGTATTTTGTTTGAACGGCGATCTGGGGGCCGGCAAAACTTTGTTATGCCGTGAAATTGCCGTAGCGCAGGGTGTTGATGCCAGTGAAGTGAGCAGCCCTACGTTTTCGATCATGAATGTGTATCATGGCCGCAATATGGAAATCAGGCATCTTGACCTTTACAGGATAAATACGGTAGCGGAGCTGGAAAATATCGGTTACGATGAATACGTCGGCGGCGATGGCCTGACTCTTATTGAATGGGCGGATTTGTTTTTGGAAGAGATGCCTGAGGAAAGCCTTGACATTTATATCCAAATTGTTCCGGGAGGACGCCTGGTAGAATTTATGCCCAATGGTGACCGTTATATGGAATTATGTGAGGAAGTGAGAAAAAGTGCTGACTTTAGCTATTGATACGGCAACCAGAGTTTGTGCCGTGGGCTTATGCCGTGATGGCCGGATTTTGGCTGAATACAGGATCGATATGGGCATGACCCATTCCGAAGGGCTGATGCCTCAGCTTGAGCAGCTTTTGACACGTACTAAGATCAGCAAAAATGAAATCGACCTTTTAGCTGTAAGTATGGGACCTGGTTCTTTTACCGGCCTGCGAATTGGTCTGGCATCGGCAGAAGCGATGGCTTATAGCTGGCATAAACCTGTCTGCGGCGTAAATACTCTGAAAGCGCTGGCCTATAATCTGCCAATAGACGGTTACGTGTTATCTCCGGTTTTAGATGCCCAAAAAGGTAATTTTTATCAGGCTGTGTATGAGTGGCAGCAGGGAAAGCTTATAGAACATCAGGCAATAAAAGTAGTGAACCAGGAGCAGCTTTTAGAGAACATAGCTGTTTTAGGCACGCCGGCTTTATTATTGGGGGAATGTCAGAAAATTGCAGCAGCTGATTTACCGGCATGGTGCCGTAAAGCGCCGGCACATTTATGTCTGCCACAGGCTGCGTCAGTGGCTCTTTTAGCAGAAGCAGAATATGATCCTGATAATAACAATGATATTTTTGGCTTGGAGCCTTACTATATTAGAAGATCAGAGGCTGAAGAATTATGGGAAAAACGCCAGCAGGGATAAGAATAAGAGCTTTGACAGCAGCCGATCTGACAGCGGTGAGCAGCATCGACGAACGGTCTTTTTTTGATGTCTGGAGCCCAAGTATGTGGCTGGATGAACTGAATAACAGCTTAACTACATACCTTGTCCTGGAAGATAACGGGCGTATACTTGGTTATGCCGGTTTCTGGCTGGTGGCAGGGGAAGCGCAGATCACCAGGGTTGCGGTTGCTGCGGAAGAGCGTGAACGCGGCTTAGGTACGCGTTTGACTGCCGCGCTGATCAATAAAGCCTGGGAACTTGGCGCTGTGGCAGTGACTCTGGAGGTGCGTGAGAGCAATGTTGCTGCGCAGAAGGTTTATTTGACCTGCGGCTTTGCCAGCGAAGGGATCAGGCCTAATTATTATGAAGATAATCATGAAAATGCGATAATCATGTGGTTATACAAGGAGGGGAAGCCGGATGTCTAAAAATGTATATATTTTGGGCATTGAAAGCAGTTGTGATGAAACTGCGGCTGCTGTAGTTAAAAATGGACGTGAAGTGCTTTCCAATATCATTGCTTCGCAGGTAGTTATTCATCGAAAGTTTGGCGGCGTCGTACCGGAGATTGCGTCGCGCAAACATATTGAAAATATTTTGCCTGTCATTGATGAAGCGCTGCGCCAGGCCGGCGTGAGTATGGCAGAAATAGATGCTGTAGCAGTAACTTACGGCCCTGGTCTTGTAGGGGCGCTTCTGGTCGGGTTATCGGCAGCAAAGGCGCTGGCCTGGGCTAATGATAAACCTTTGATAGGAGTTAATCATTTGGAGGGCCATGTTTTTGCCAATTTTTTGAATGATAAAGACCTGGAACCACCATTTATGGCTTTAGTAGTGAGCGGCGGTCATACAGCATTATTAAAGGTAGTGGATTACAATAACTTTGAATTGCTGGGACAAACTCGTGATGACGCTGCTGGTGAGGCTTTTGATAAAATTGCCCGTGTGATGGGGCTGCAATATCCCGGAGGTCCGGAAATCGAAAAACTGGCAGCGGAAGGTAATCCACGGGCAATCGATTTTCCGAGAGCGTTATTGAAAGAAGAGTATCAGTTCAGTTTCAGCGGATTGAAATCAGCTGTGATCAATTATCTGCACAATGAGCAGCAGGCCGGACGTGAGGTCGATAAAGCCGATGTAGCGGCTTCTTTTCAGGAGGCGATCATAGACGTTCTGGTACAGAAAAGCGTACATGCGTTGCAGAAAACCGGTTTGAAAAAAATAGTGCTGGCCGGAGGCGTTTCGGCTAATAAGCATTTGCAGACAGCGCTGGCTGAGGCAGCAGGCAGGATTGGAGCATGTTTAGTGCATCCTACTCCGATTTTATGCACTGATAATGCGGTAATGATAGCTTGCCGAGGTTATTTTATGTATCAGAATGGTGAGCGGAGTCCTCTGGATTTAAACGCTGTTCCATCGTTGAAACTGGGGTAAACAGTGTCTACAAAAGCAAGAAATCCTGTGGATTTTGTGGATAAAACGGTAAAATATAGTTAAAAAAACGTTTCTGTTGTGCATAAGTTTGTGGATAATGTGGAAAAAAGCTGTGGATTTATGGGGATAAACAGAATAAACGTAAACAGGAGCAATGGGTATGGTAAAAAATTTGACTGTAGAACAAAAGAATATCCTGTCCTCAATGAAGGTCGGTGCTGCTTTTGCTGCAGATGTTGCTCATGCGTGCATAACGATGTATGTTTGGGACGACAACCCGAAATTCCTGTATATTTACCATCAGGCACTGCCCAAAACACAATTTTTAGGTAACTTGCCTGATAAAACAGGGCGCGAACTGCGCGTTAATGAGGAGCCTTTGGTGCAGCGTGCCCTGCAGCGAGGCGTTGCTTTGTCTGGTAAGCGCGAATTATCTTTAGGCCTTTTTGTAGATTTGCGTGTTTATCCTATTTACGACAGTAAAGGCAAATGCTTTGCCGTCATCGCTTTTGACGCTAATGAGCCGGAAGAGCTTTTTATTAAGACGGCATTAGAGTTTTTAAAGAATACCGGCAGGCAGATTTTAAAGAGCAATTATTATGGCAGATTACTTCCAAGTGATGGTTTGATGATCGTTGATAAGGATAAGGTAATTATAGCTGCCAACAGAACAGCTAGACATCTTTTTAAAGTACAGGGCCTGTCGAATTTAGTAGGGCGGCGGACAAACAGCCTGCAAATCAATTGGCCTTTGGTAGGAATGGTGCTGCAGACAGGGGTCGCTGAAGGAAAGGAAATAGATATGCAGGGACTGCTGCTTTCTATGCGGGTGATTCCTGTTACCAACCAACCTGACACAGCAGCAGCCATTGTTATTTTGCAGGATATAACTGAGCTGAAAAAGAAAGATACAGAGCTTTTGATCAAATCGGTAGTTATTCGCGAGATCCATCATCGTGTCAAAAATAACCTGCAGACTATCGCAAGCCTGTTAAGGCTGCAGGCGCGCCGGGCCCAGACTGACGAAACGAAACTGGTGCTGCGCGATTGCATCAACAGGGTAACCAGTATTGCTGTTGTCCATGAATTTCTTTCACAGCAGGACAGTGGTAAAATTGATGTAGCTGTGGTAGCACAGGGAATCTATGAAGCGATCATTACCAGTATGGCTGATCCTAATCTTGCATTGCAGACCAGTTTTCAGGCAGATAATGTTTTGCTGCCTTCTGATAAGGCTACCAGTATTGCTCTGGTACTCAACGAGCTTTTACAAAATTCTCTGGATCACGCTTTTTCAGGGCGCAGCAGCGGCAGACTGGATGTTGAATTTTATAAAATACCCGGCAGTTATTGTTTGAAAATCTGTGATGACGGCAAGGGCCTGCCCAAGGGGTTTGTTTTAGGAGAGCAGACGAGTTTGGGCTTAAAAATTATAAAAACTATGGTAGAGGCCGATCTTCGTGGTACTTTTACAATAGAGTCTCTGAAGCAGGGGACTTGTGCCATAGTTACCATACCGTTGGAGTTGGAGGGGGAAGAATGAGAGAGACTTTGAAGATTGTTTTAGCTGATGATGAAGCATTGATCCGTCTTGATATCAAAGAAATGCTGGCAGAAGCGGGACATGAAGTTGTAGGCGAAGCCGATAACGGTGAAGATGCAGTTGCAATGACGAGGACCCTGCAGCCTGATCTTGTAATTATGGACGTGAAAATGCCGCAAATGGATGGGCTCACAGCATCAAAAATAATTACTGACGAGCATTTGGCCCCGGTACTTTTGCTGACGGCCTATAGTCAGCAGGAGATTGTCGCACAGGCCAAAAGTTCAGGCGTATTGGGGTATTTGGTGAAACCTGTTCGTGAAGAACAGCTGTTTCCGGCAATGGAGATAGCTATTTCACGTTTTGAAGAAATCAAAGCACTGGGTGATGAATTGGGAGTCTTAAAAGAAAGCCTGGAAACAAGAAAGCTGTTGGATCGGGCTAAAGGAATCTTGATGTCAGCACATGGTTTTACAGAGCAGGAAGCATATCGAAAAATGCAGCAATACAGCATGAACAGGCGTATTTCCATTAAGGAACTGGCGGAAGCTGTGATCGCAGCGGCGCTGAAAAACAAATAAAAATACAGGATTCACGCAGACTGAGAAAAGGGTTTGCGTGAATTTTTCACTTTTTTGTCAAAAAATTTTACAGGAATTGTCTTGCATTTTTTCAGGAAACGGATATAATAATAAATGTAATTAGCACTCGACAATAATGAGTGCTAACAAAAGAAAAATAAAAAATTTATATAGGTATCTGAAAGGGGACTTGAAAATGTTGAAACCATTAGCAGATCACATCATCGTCGAACTCACAGTAAAAGAGGAAAAGACTTCCAGCGGTATTTATTTGCCGGATACGGCTTCTAAAGAAAAGCCGCAGACTGGCAAAGTTGTAGCTGTAGGGGCTGGAAAAATGCTGGATAACGGCACTCGTGTTGCTCCTGAAGTTAAAGCCGGCGAAGAAGTTGTGTTTGCAAAATATTCCGGTACTGAATTTAAATATGACGGCAAAGATTATCTGATCCTCAGCGAACGCGATGTACTTGCTGTTCTGTAAGCAATACTTTTTACCAGAAAGTGAAATATAAAGGAGTGTATTTGAAATGGCAAAAGAAATAAAATTCAACGAAGATGCTCGCCGCAGTTTAGAGCGCGGTGTCAATGCGTTAGCAGATGCAGTAAAAGTAACCCTTGGTCCTAAAGGCCGCAACGTAGTGCTGGAAAAGAAATTCGGCGCACCTACTATTACTAATGACGGCGTAACTATCGCCCGTGATATTGAACTTGAAGATCCGTTTGAAAATATGGGTGCACAGCTTGTAAAAGAGGTTGCCACTAAAACTAACGACGTTGCCGGTGACGGTACTACCACTGCTACTGTTTTGGCACAGGCCATGGTTCGCGAAGGTATGCGCAATGTAGCTGCCGGCGCCAATCCGATGGTTCTGAAAAAAGGTATCCAAAAAGCGGTTGACGTTTTAGTAGAAGAGCTGAAAGCTGTTTCCAAAAAAGTTGAAACTAAGGAAGCTAAAGCTCAGGTTGCATCCATTTCCGCAGCTGATGAAGAGATCGGCGGCCTGATTGCCGACGCTATGGAAAAAGTTGGCGATGACGGCGTTATTACTGTTGAAGAATCCAAAACGATGGAAACCTGCCTGGAAACAGTCGAAGGTATGCAATTTGACCGCGGATATATTTCTCCCTATATGGCAACAGATCCTGACAAAATGGAAGCTGTTCTCAATAACCCGCTCGTACTTATCACAGACCGCAAAATCACTATGATTCAGGATATTATGCCTGTACTGGAAAAAGTTGTTCAGGGCGGCCGTGAACTGCTTATTATTGCCGAAGATATTGAAGGTGAAGCTTTGGCAACTCTGGTTGTCAATAAATTGCGCGGCACCTTCAAAGCTGTTGCAGTCAAAGCACCTGGCTTCGGTGATCGCCGTAAAGCCATGCTGCAGGATATTGCAATTCTTACCGGTGCAACCGTTATCAGTGAGGAAGTTGGCCGTAAACTTGACAGCGCCAGCATGGAAGATCTGGGCAGCGCCAGCCAGGTTCGTGTAACCAAAGAACTGACTACTATCGTCGACGGTGGCGGTAATAAAGAGGAAATTGCAGCACGTGTTGCTCAAATTCGCGCTCAGATTCCTGAAACTACTTCTGAATTCGACAAAGAAAAACTGCAGGAACGTTTGGCTAAACTTGCAGGCGGCGTAGCTGTTATTAAAGTTGGTGCCGCTACTGAAGTTGAGCTTAAAGATAAAAAACTGCGGATCGAAGATGCTTTGAATGCTACTCGCGCAGCTGTTGCCGAAGGTATTGTTGCTGGCGGCGGTACTGCCTTGCTGCAGGTTCAAACCGCTTTGAGCAGACTCAAAGTTACCGGCGACGAAAAAACCGGTATGGAGATCGTTAAACGCGCTATTGAAGAACCAGTACGTCAAATAGCTTATAATGCCGGTCTGGAAGGCGCCGTTATCGTTGATACGATCAAACGCTCCCGCAAAGGCTTTGGTTTCAATGCTTTGACGGAAGAATATGTTGATATGATCGAAGCCGGTATCGTTGACCCGACTAAGGTTACCCGCAGTGCTCTGCAAAATGCAGCCAGCATCGCAGCTATGGTTTTAACTACTGAATCTGTTGTAGCTGATAAACCTGCCAAAGAAGGCGCTGCTCCGATGGGCGGAATGCCAATGGGTGGCGGCATGCCGGGCATGATGTAATGAAACGTATATATTTTCACTAAAAGTTCAGGGCCCCGTACTTTTGTACGGGGCCTTTTGCATTGCAATTTCATCGTGATTATTGTATGATATTATATTATACATTATTAGTTAAATTATTTTGAGGAGGCTTACAGCAACATGCAAACAGGTAACCATGAAATGATCTTAGTTATCGATTTTGGCGGACAGTATAATCAATTGATCGCGCGGCGTGTAAGGGAATGCGGAGTTTACTGTGAAATCGTGCCCTATACCTATACTTTAGAACAAATCAAAGCTAAAAATCCTAAAGGGATCATCTTTACAGGTGGTCCTAACAGCGTTTATGGCGATGATACTCCTAAGATCGATCCTGGTGTGTTTGAATTAGGAGTGCCGGTACTTGGTATCTGCTATGGACATCAGCTGATGACTCAAACGCTGGGCGGCAAAGTCGAAAGTGCCGATGTGCGCGAGTATGGGAAAACTGCTGTAAAACTCAATAAAAATAATATTCTTTTTAAGGACATCGAAGAACACAATATTTCCTGGATGAGCCATACTGATTATGTATCGGAGGTTCCAGAAGGTTTTGTGGTTACTGCTGATACAAGCGAGTGTCCTGTTGCCGGTATGGCCAATGATTTACGTAAATTATATGGAGTGCAGTTCCATCCTGAGGTAGAGCATACGCCCTTTGGCCGTAAAATGATTGCTAATTTCCTGTTTGAAGTGTGCGGTGTTAAAGGTGACTGGACGATGAGCAGTTTTGCTCAGCGGAAGATTGCCGAGATCAAAGAAGCTGTCGGCGATAAAAAAGTCCTTTGCGCCTTGTCAGGCGGCGTTGATTCTTCTGTTGCGGCAGTATTAGTACATAAAGCAGTTGGCAAGCAGCTGACCTGCGTTTTTGTAGACCACGGCCTGCTGCGTAAAGATGAAGGTGATCAGGTAGAAACTGTCTTTAAAGAGCAGTTTGATATGAATCTGATCCGCGTTAATGCTGCTGAGCGCTTTTTAGGGCGTCTGGCAGGCGTAGCTGATCCGGAAACAAAGCGTAAAATTATTGGTGAAGAATTCATTCGCGTTTTTGAAGAAGAATCGAATAAACTTGGCAAGGTAGATTTCTTGGTGCAGGGAACTATTTATCCTGATGTCGTTGAAAGCGGAACAAGTACTTCGGCTACAATCAAAAGCCATCATAATGTTGGCGGTTTGCCCGAAGATATGCAGTTAGAGTTGATTGAGCCGTTGCGCGAACTTTTTAAAGATGAAGTACGTGCCGTTGGTGAAGAATTGGGTATACCTTCTGCTTTAGTATGGCGGCAGCCGTTTCCCGGACCAGGTCTGGCTATTCGTGTTCTGGGAGAAGTTACAGAGGAAAAACTGGCAATAACCCGCGAAGCAGATGCTATCTTCAGAGAAGAAATTGCTAAAGCAGGTTTGGAACGTAAAATCTGGCAGTATTTTGCCTGCCTGCCCAATATCCGTTCTGTAGGCGTTATGGGTGATGGCCGTACTTATTCTCATACCATAGCACTGCGTGCCGTAACCAGCAGCGATGGCATGACGTCTGATTGGGCACATATCCCGTTCAGTGTTCTGGATATTATTTCCCGGCGCATTGTCAACGAAGTGCAGGGCGTTAACCGTATTGTTTACGATATTACCTCAAAACCGCCGGCTACGATCGAGTGGGAATAAAATAAAGAATAAATAGAAATCGCAGTTCATTTGATGAACTGCGATTTTTTTATTGGGTGATTTGTACAGGAATATCAAAATAAGCTGAAGTGAATAAATATTAATAACAGGCCAATTTAAGATGTTTTTTAGTTTTGTTTGAAGAATAAATGTTTTGTAGTATAAAATAGGGCTGGTTTTACTTTCGGCAAAGTTTAAATTAATAGTTAAATCGTTCGATTAAGGAATTATCGGTGAATTAAACGATTGATTAAAGAAAATCGACTAATTCTAAAAGATTGATTATTATAAAATAAAAATCAGATAAAATAACTAAAAGATTAAAAATTATAACAAACGAAGATTGTTATAATGTGCATAAAATATGATTGAAATGTAAAAATATTCTTTATGATATTGACAAAGCAGTTTTTGGAAAATACTATTACATTGCTGAAGTGTAATTTTATTTATTTAAAGAAGGTAGATGTTAAAAAAAATAGATTTTGGTAAAGTGATTTTTAATATATTTAAATCGTTGGGGAACGATTTAAATATGTAAAAATTATAGATTTAAAAACTCAATAAAGGAGAGGGTTGCAATGAAAAACAAGAAATCTTTGCATTTGGCTGTAGCGTTAATTTTGTTTTGTCCTATGTATACAGTTAATGCTGCAACACATTATTCGATGATTTGGGGTGGAGAAGCAAATAATGTTAAAACTGGTGATATTATCGATGTTACTGGAAATACAACATTTCCGCAATATCATGGAGTATATGCCAATGGAGCTGATACTACAAATGTGAGTCATGCCGATAACGTAACAGTAAAAACAGCTGCAGATGCTGGAGATGCGATAAGAACAAATCCAGCAAATTCCGGAAGTACGGCGCATATAATTATTGGTAATGGTTGGACATTGGAAGCTTCTGGTGATAGTGCTGATGGTGTGAATTTGAATGGATATAGTACTTTTACAGCAGGCGACAATTTGACAATAAGAATAACTGGCGCACAAGGATCGGGCAATCTTTATAATGATGCGTTTGGATTAAGGACTAATATGGGCAATACTATAGTTGTTGGTAACTATTTAGATATTTCAACAACGCACAATAGTTCACATGCTATTTATATTACTGGTAATGATGGTAATGATGTAAAAATTGGAAATAATAGTAAGATAGTAACTAATGGAAACAGCGCTAATGTAGTAAATGTGACGGGAGGAAATAGTAAGGTTAAATTGGGTAATAGCTCTTTGTTAACTACTTATGGTGATAAGTCGCACGGCGTGCAAATTTATAATACCAGTTCTTCAAAAGCTAATAGTGAAGTGTCTATTGGAGAAGAATCTCAAATTATGACTTATGGTGAAGCTTCTTATGGTGCAATTGTGGACATGACCGGTTCAGTTTTGCTTTTGGGCGATAATGCTAGTATTAAAACTGAAGGTGATGCTTCACATGGGTTGCTGGCGAAAAAAGGCGTTATTGAAACGGGCGATGGTTTAAATATTTCAGTTGAAGGCAGCGGCTCACATGGCGCATATGTCAATGCCACTACTGGCAGCATTGAGTTTTTAGGTGGTGCGACCATAGATACTAATGGAAACGACGGGTATGCCCTCTATGCTGATAAAGGAAATATAAAAGGTACAGCGGGCAATTCTACGTTTAATATTACTGGTAATATGTATGCTGATAACAGTGGGGCTATTGATCTGGATATGGACAATAATTCTGTTTTCACTGGCAGTACTGCACTGGCTAATAGCGGAAAAATCAATCTGAATCTGAAAAACAGTAGTTACTGGCATGTTACCAGCAGTTCTGAAGTCAGTAGTTTACACGTCAGCGGGAACAGTATGGTTAATCTCAGCCATGAAGCGGGGATGAATACTGTGGTTACTGTTGATGATTTAAGTGGTACCGGTGGTGTATTTAAATTTAATACAGAGTTAGACAGTGAAACTAATGGCGATAAACTTGTAATCAATTCTTCCGAAGTTGGCAGTACTCATTATGTGCACGTCAATGACTTGAGTCTTGTCAACGGGATAGTAACTGGTGAGAAGAAACTGCATTTGATCACTGACAACAGCAGTAATGCTTCTTTCGTTGGCGAATATATGGACACCGGCGGATTGTGGGATGTACTGCCGACTGTGGAACGCGGTGATACATTGGGACAGAGCGCTAACGAATGGTACCTGACAAAAATAGAGAAGAAGGAAAATGGTAATACTGAGACTATCAACGACGGTTTTGCCAGTGATTACAGCTTATGGCGGGCTACTAATGACACGCTGCGTAAACGTTTAGGCGATATACGCAGTGGCGAGCATGGTGCTGACGGCGTCTGGGCCCGTATGTATCATGGCAAACTGAAAGGTCAGAGCTATACTGATAGATACCATACCTATCAATTAGGGTATGATAAGACCAGATATGATGAGAAAAATGGACAGCGTACTAATGGTATCGTCTTGGAACGCAGTGAGGGTAAACTCAGCTATACAGCAGGTAAGGGTGAAACAGGTCTGACTGCTTTGGGGTTGTATACGACCTGGTTTGGTAATAAGGGCCATTATACTGATCTGGTATTGCGCGCAGGACATTTGGATCATAAGATGAATACTTACGGTGAATATGCTGAACGCAGTGATTATGATAATGCTGCTTACAGCATCAGTTTTGAATATGGCCGGCAGAAAAATTACGAAAAAGGCTGGTTCTTTACACCGCAGGCACAAATTACTTTGGGCAGGATGAACAGCGTTGTTTTTACCACTGAACGCGGAACTAAGATCAATGTGGATGGTTTGACCAGTGCCATCGGCCGTATCGGTTTTGAAGTAGGACGCAAGATCAATCCGGAAAGCAGTTATTATTTTAAGCTGGGAGCTTTCCATGAATTTGACGGTGACCGTGATGTATCGATGCTGGCCGCTAATGGTGAAAGTCTGCGTAAACGTTATGACAATGGCGATACCTGGTATGAATTTGGCATGGGCGCACAGGTTCAGCTGAGCCGCAATACACATTTCTACGGTGACATTGAACGTAGTTTTGGCGGTGATACAAAGAAAGAATGGCAGGTAAATACAGGCATCAGATGGGAATTCTAGAAGTATTTAAATAAAGTAGGATATTGTATGGGGATTGGTGGAGGAAGGTCGACCAAAGGAGAACTCGTAACATGGATAAAATTCAAGGAAAAATCAAGTTTATAGTACCTGCTTTAGAGGACGAGCATTATAGTACGGCATATATTTTGGGCAATATCGTCTGGCTGATGATGCAGTCTAAACAGCATGAGACGATGCCGCTGCATATGATGGCTTCGCAGATCTTCCCGGCGATAGCAAATAAGCAGTATGTTTTGGCAATGGCAGAAAACGGTACTCCGGTATTTTATATGGCCTGGGCTAATTTTGATGCTGCTGCGGAAGCAGAATATTTAACACACTATAATCTGGCACTGACGCCGCATAACTGGAACAGCGGCGTCAGGCCGTGGGTATTATTTGTGATTGCTCCGGTTGGGGGACGGTTACAGGAATGTTCTAACTGGTGCAAGAAAAAACTCTTTAAGGATTCGCCTGAAGTACGTTTTTTATATCACGAAGGTAAAAAGAGAGGCAAAAGGGTTTTCTGTAAACGTGGCCAAAATATTACTGCGGCAGCCAGCCTGAAATGGCATAATGAAAATATGCCGTTGATAACTGTACCGATGCAGCTGGAAAAAGATGTAGCGGCATTGGTTAGCTGATCAAAAATAAAATCCTCAACCAAACTTTGGTTGAGGATTTTTTATTGCGCTTAAATTATTTTTGTAGTCCAGTCTTCAATATTCCAGACTGAAGTTACCCAGTCTTCATAGAATTCAGGTTCATGTGAGACCAGGAGAATACTGCCTTTAAAGGCAATCAAAGCACGCTTCAATTCTTCCTTAGCATCAACGTCAAGATGGTTGGTTGGTTCATCTAAAACCAGCCAGTTAATATCGCGCAGCATCAGCTTGCATAAACGGACTTTAGCGGCTTCGCCGCCGCTTAAAACAAAAACTTTGCTGGTGATATGTTCATTAGTTAAGCCACAGCCTGCTAAAGCTGCCCGAACTTCATAATTGGTCAGGCCGGGATATTCATTCCAGACATCTTCTAAAGCAGTGTTTTCATTTTTTTCGCGTTCTTCCTGTTCAAAATAACCTGGTTCCAAAAATTCACCCAGTTCTACAGAACCTGATACAGGCGGTATCAAACCTAAAATAGTTTTTAAAAGGGTTGTTTTACCAAGACCGTTAACGCCGCGGAGCGCAATTTTCTGTCCGCGTTCAAGGTTAAATGTAACAGGACGTGTCAGCGGCGTATCGTATCCTAAAACTAAATCTTTAGCTTCTACGATAAAGCGGCTGGGAGTTCTGGCTTCCGTAAATTTAAAGGTTGGTTTGAGTTTTTCGCGGGGTTTTTCAATGATTTCCATTTTATCAAGTTTCCGCTGACGGCTTTTGGCCATATTAGTAGTAGCAACACGAGCCTTATTCCGGGCGACAAAATCTTCGAGCTTGGCAATTTCCTGCTGCTGGCGTTCATAGGCGCTTTCACGCTGAGCTTTATAAATAGCGTACATTTCCTGAAATTTATCATAATTGCCAGTATAACGGGTCAGCTCGCAGTTTTCCAAATGGTAGATAACGTTGACTACTTGATTGAGAAAGGCAATATCATGAGAAATCAAGATAAACGCATGCTCATAGTTTTGTAAAAATCTGGTCAGCCATTCAATGTGTTCAACATCTAAATAGTTGGTAGGTTCATCCAGTAATAGAATAGAGGAGTTTTGTAAAAGCAGTTTAGTCAGCAGAACTTTACTGCGCTGACCGCCGGAAAGCTCACTGACATCACGGTCCAGACCGATGCTGCCTAAGCCAAGACCGTTAGCTACTTCTTCGATCTTAGTATCTAAAGAGTAGAAACCGCTGTGTTCCAGTTCAGTTTGAAGTTCACCTACGGTATTCATCA
Source organism: uncultured Phascolarctobacterium sp. (assembly GCF_958349595.1). Lineage (NCBI taxonomy): Bacteria > Bacillati > Bacillota > Negativicutes > Acidaminococcales > Acidaminococcaceae > Phascolarctobacterium > uncultured Phascolarctobacterium sp. Next base: position 99,050 of record NZ_CATWDQ010000006.1, read on the forward strand.
TTTTATCGATTTCTTCAGGAGATGCGTCAGCCATTTTATCATAAAGCTCCAGCATCTGCTTTTCTGCTTCGTACATATCGTTGAAAGCAGTGCGCAGGACCTCACGGATAGTTTTGCCGGCTTCCAGAGTACTTTGTTGGTCTAAATAACCAACAGTAACGCGTCCGGGCCATTCCACCTTGCCTTCGTCAGGTAGCAGATGACCTGTGACGATGTTGAGAAAGGTTGACTTGCCTTCACCGTTAGCGCCGACAAGACCGACATGTTCACCGCGCAATAATTTAAAAGAAACATTTTCCAAAATCTGGCGGCCGCCAAAAGTATGGGAAACATTAGTAACATTCAAGTAGCTCATACTAAACCTCTTTCATGAAAATATATGTTACAATTTTAACGTAAGTCATAGCGTTTTGTCAAAGCAGAAAACAGGATTTTACTTCGAAACGTCGAATAAAACAGTACTGAATTTAAAAGGAGGCTTTTATAATGCTGTGTGGAAATAAGCAGGACATAGAAAAAATATTGCCGTATGTTTCGGAAGGGCTGCAGAAGGCGTTACAATATATCCGGGAAACAAACTTTGCCGAACTGGCAAATGGTGAATATGAAATAGATGGCAGAAATGTGTTTGTGATAGTTAACACATATTTGACTGAACCCAAAACTGATAAGAAGCCTGAAGCGCATAATCAGTATATTGATGTGCAGTATCTGGGTGCTGGAGAAGAAATAATTTATTTTGCACCCAGAAGAGCGGAACATATTATTGTTGAAGATCATGCGGAAGAAAGCGACCTGCTGTTTTATGAAGAAATGGATGAAAAGGATCGCGTTGTTTTGCAGGCGGGGGATTTCGCAGTGTTTTTTCCCTGGGAATTACATCGGCCCGGCTGCAGTACAAAGAAGGAAGCACAAGCAGTGCAGAAAATAGTTGTTAAAGTCAAACTTAAAAATCAGTAATTTTTTCAAAAAAAGTGTTGACAAGATTACAAAATTGCCATATAATACCACTTGTGACGTTGAGAAACGTCAGTGACCTTCCCCGATAGCTCAATCGGTAGAGCACTCGGCTGTTAACCGAGTTGTTGTAGGTTCGAGTCCTACTCGGGGAGCCAACTGGCCGGTTGGTCAAGCGGTTAAGACACCGCCCTTTCACGGCGGTATCGGGGGTTCGATTCCCCCACCGGTCACCATTCGGGCGCTTAGCTCAGCTGGGAGAGCGTCTGCCTTACAAGCAGAATGTCGGCGGTTCGATCCCGTCAGCGCCCACCAGAAATCTAGCATATCCAAATTTTTTGGATATGCTTTTTTTATTTGATTTTTAAGAATAATTGCTTTCATAATGTTTTACAAAAGTAACAAACTAGCTGGAATGCGGTTAAAGAAGCTTTTTGGGTAACTTGCATTTCTGCCGCCTTTGTAGTAAAGTCAAATTAGCAATAAAAAGAACATTGATGTTAGGAGGCATAATTATGAAAAAAACTTTTCTTTCCAGTATTTATGAACGTCGTAGTATTTATGGTATCACAGATACTTCCCCGATCCCTAAAAATAAAATTGTAGCATTGGTAGAAATGCTGCTGGAGGATGTTCCTTCTGCTTTTAACTGTCAGAGTGCACGTGTAGTAGTACTGTTTGAGCAGGCACATAAGAATTTTTGGGATATTGTTATGAACATTTTGCGTGCGCGTGTACCTGCTGAAAAATTTGCTCCAACTGAAGCTAAAATAAACAGTTTTGCAGCCGGCTATGGAACGATCTTATACTTTGATGACGAAAGCGTTACAGAAACCTTTGCTAATAATTTTCCTACATATGCTGCTAATTTTAAGACATGGGCAGATCAGGCGAATGGTATGCTGCAGTTTGCTATCTGGACAGCTTTAGAGGAAGAAGGGCTGGGGGCAAATCTCCAGCACTATAACCCTATTATAGATGCTGAAGTAAAAGAAGTATTTAATATTCCAGACCAGTATCGTTTGATTGCGCAGATGCCGTTTGGGGCAAAAACGGCTGAGCCTGATGCTAAAGAAGTCATTTCCGGTTCGGAAAGGATGCGCATTTTAGAATAAGAATTTAAAATCCCCTCGTTAAAACGAGGGGATTTTTTTGAAAAGACATCCTTTTGACATTTAATGATGTTATACTAATAATATAATTATTTGTGGAGGTGCGACAGATGAAAATGTCACGAAAATTTATAACAGCCGGCGTAGCAGGATTTATGGCTCTGGGAATAGCTGTTTCAGCCTGGGCGGCTGAACCTAAAGTTACGGATCAGAAAATAAGGGACGGCGGCGTGACTGTTAATATTCCTGTTGTGAAGGGCGCCGCAGGCGGTGTGGCAGTTGATGACAGGATCAATATGGCAATTGATTTTAATATTGTGAAAAAATTGTATGCTTATTTGCCTGGCGGCAGTGGGTTGAGCCTGCAGGAAAATTATTATCCTGAATTTGACGGCTATGGCGGTGCTAAAGCCAGCCGCGAATTTGTAGCTGATATAGCAGGTTTTATCAATCATCAGCTGCAGAATCAGGCCCAAGCAGCTCATAAAGCCGGATCACATGTCAAACAGTATACGTTCGAAGGCAGATATCAGGTGCGGTTTAACAGTGAGGAACTGCTTTCTTTAGAACAGACTTATATGGATTATCTGGGTGGCGCTCATCCCAATACTTATTTGGACACGATCAATGTAAATTTAAAAACTGGCAAATTACTGAACTTGGGCGATATGTTTAAGGCAGGCAGCGATTATTTACCGCGGCTGAATGCTATTATCGCCAAGCAGATGGAAGAAGAAAGGCAGCAGAAAGGATTCTTCGATAAGACGGTTGAAGTGAACGGAACAGAAAATTTTTATATTACAGATAATGCTGATTTGGTTATAGTATATCCGCCTTATGCAATTGCTCCTTATGCTGCTGGTACGATTGAATTTGTTATACCAGTTAGTCAGGTTGCTGATATCTTTAATTTTAAATTAGAATAAAGGCTTGCTCTTTTTGCCCTGCTTTCGCAGGGCTTTTTTTATTTCTCGCTTAAGTAAACACTTTTATGATATAAATGACAGAGGTTTTTCAAATAATGTAAATGGTATTAGGCATAATAGTGCACATAGTTGAACTATTATTGAAAACATGAAAATGGATAGCTGGATATAATAAAATTAAGGTAAGTAATATCACAGAAGAATAAAAGTATGGTTGGTGAAATTATGTTTGGCGAGAAATTCAGACAAATAGGCTTAAAAATAGCCTATTACAGAAAAAGGAAAGCGTTGAAGCAGATGGAAGTAGCGGAGAAGGCGGGGATATCCTGTTCATATCTTTCAAAAATAGAAACAGGAAAAGTTCGTTATAGTCTTGCCGTGTTGATACAGATTGCCAAAGCACTGGAGATGGATCCAGGCGAACTGTTGACAGACAGCAGTGACTGCTAAGTTAAGCGAAAGAAAAGAGGTGTGAGAAAGTGGAAGAACCGAATTATAAAACAATAGGTATTAATATAAAAATTAAAAGGATTCGCCAGGGCATCAGCCAGGCTAAGCTGGCAAAGCTTTTAGGTGTATCGGCAGCTCATTTATGCAATATTGAGAATGGCAAAGTTAAAATAAGCCTGAAAATGCTCTATAAGCTTACCGGTTTTTTTAAGTGCAGTTTAGATGATTTATTGACTGTTTGAGATATTTAAAAATGTTGGTAAAAATTAAAGGCCGGCAATAGTTGTGGAATAAAAACTTCTATACTATCTGTTAGAAAATTGTATAATGTTTTTTTACCAAACCTCTATTATAAAATAGAGGTTTTTCTTTTTGAGTAGATAAAGATATAAAATTTCAAAAGATAATATTGAATGTAAAAATTATACGAATAGTGAAAAGGAATAAAAATAATATAAAAAGTAATTTTGAAACTTAAACTTAAAACAAAAACATATCCATTATGATAATATATAACCAATGCAACAAGAATACGTTTATTGAAAATAAATTTAAATATAATAAATTGTATAGTGTATTGAAAACATAAAGAAATTTATTGCAGACTATTCTGATAATTGTTAGTGTAATATTACAGATATTATATGTAGTAATTTTTTGATGCTCGTTTAAATAACGAAAAAATCTATTGATATAAATTAATGGAAGCTGAAAAATTAACTAATAAAATAAAAAAGATATAATTTATTTATTTCTGTGCACTAAAGAACACATATGTTAACTATTTATGAACACCTAAATATTAATAAAATGTGATAATATTATTAATAAAGTATAAAGAATAGCAAAGAAGGGATAAATAATTAACATCTTGGATTAGTATGGAAATGGGGATTTAAATGTTTTCAACAAAATTTAAACAATTAGGGTTAAAAATCCAATATTACAGACAAATGAGAAACATCAGCCAGGTAGAATTAGCTGATGAGGCAGGCATTTCACGTTCTTATCTGTCAAAAATAGAAACAGGTAAAGCGCAGTGCAGCGTACCTGTTTTGTTACAGATCGCACAGGTATTGAACGTTGATGCAGGGGTTTTGCTGACGGATAAAGACATTTAAAGTGATAATAATATAACATTCACGCAGTGTGTTTATGCATACTGCTTTGATTTTGAAAAGCTAGCAAACAAATGGTTTTATCCGGATGTTTAGCTTTTATAAAAATATAGTTCTAAAATTTTCTGGAATTATGTTTTATACAGTTCAGGGAGGAGATGGCAGTTATGAGCGTAGAACCTAATTTTGTAAAAATCGGACAAAACATCAAGATCATGCGTATCCGTAAAGGTGTTACCCAATCAGAGCTTGCTAAAAAACTTGGTATTTCTCAAACACATATGAGTAATCTGGAACATGGACGTGTAAGCGTTAATTTGAAGGTTTTATTAAGGCTTTCACATTATTTCAGCTGTGGTGTGGATGCACTTTTAGGCTTGACTTTGAATACTGAGGTCAAACCGCAGGAGGCAGAAGACAAGTACACTGCAGAGGAATTACTGGATATTCTTAAAGTGGTGAAAAAAACAGACTATTTAAAAGCTGCAGTTTGAGTAAAGTATTCGATTTATAAATTTAATGCTTTAAACATTTGAATGATTTTCAAATAACTCCTAAAGAACAGAAAAGCGCACTTTTAAGTGCGCTTTTCTGTTCTTTGTTTTTCATACGAACTGCATATTGTATACACAAATGCGAATCTAATAAGAAGAATACTTGTATACAATTGCCTAAATGCTTGAAAAAATCTTTGATTGTGTTACAATAAAAATCGTTGCTGGATATTGTTAGAATTATATTTTATTAGAGCATACCAGTGAGAAAGAATTTACTTGAGGGGTTGAGCTAAAAAAATGATGGATATTTTAAACACTGTCAACGGTTTTGTATGGGGGCCGCCATTAATGATTTTGCTTATCGGTACAGGTATTTTGCTGACGATAAGATTAGGTCTGCTGCAGGTTATTAAATTACCTACGGCACTGAAATTGATTTTTACGGCAAGAAACGCAGGCAATGGCGATATCAACAGTTTTAAAGCTTTATGTACGGCGCTGGCTGCTACTGTGGGCACGGGTAATATCGTAGGCGTGGCTACAGCTATCAAAGCAGGTGGGCCTGGTGCGTTATTCTGGATGTGGATGGCTGCGTTCTTTGGCATGGCAACTAAATATGCCGAAGGTGTTTTAGCAGTAAAATACAGAACGGTAGATGCTAATGGCAATATTTCCGGCGGTCCAATGCACTACATTGAGCAGGGGCTTGGTAAAAAATATAAACCGCTGGCCGTGATGTTTTCTGTATTTGGTGTTATGGTTGCCTGTTTAGGCAGCGGTACCTTTACGCAGGTCAATGCTATCGTTGAGATCACTAATATTTCTATAGGTATCCCGGTAATGTATACTGCGGCAGTTCTGACTGTTTTAGTGGCAATAGTAACTATTGGCGGGCTGAAATCTATTGCGATGGTAGCAGGTAAAATAGTGCCTTTTATGGCGGTGGTCTATATGGTCACTACGGCGGCGGTGCTGATTGTGTTTGCCGATCAGGTGCCTGCTGCATTTGCTCTTATTATTGAAAGCGCTTTCAATCCTACTGCGGCAGCAGGCGGGTTTTTGGGTGCCACAGTCATGTTGGCGATGCGCAGTGGTATTGCGCGCGGTATCTTTTCTAACGAGGCCGGTTTGGGCAGCGCTCCGATAGTAGCGGCAGCGGCAAAGACAAAATGGCCTGCAGAGCAGGGGTTGGTATCGATGACGGGTACTTTTATCGATACGATCATTATTTGTACGATGACAGGTTTGGTTTTGGTAGTTTCCGGAGCCTGGTCAGGAGAGTTGAATGGTGCGGCGATGACTGAATCTGCTTTTGCAATGGCATTTCCGGCTATGGCAAAATATTTGTTAATGGTGGGCCTGGTATTATTTGCGTTTACGACCATTTTGGGCTGGAATTATTATGGTGAACGCTGCATTGAGTACCTTTTTGGTACTAAAAGTATTATGCCGTATCGGTTAGTTTTTATTTGCCTGGTAGCTTCCGGTGCTTTTCTGAAACTGGAGACGATTTGGGTCATTGCCGATATCGTCAACGGTTTGATGGCTATTCCAAACTTGATTGCTTTGCTTGGATTGAGTGGAGTTGTAGTGGCTGAAACAAAAGCCTATTTTGTATATTGGGAAAAGGTACGTTCCAGAAAAAAACGGATCGAAGTAGTTGGCGAACCTGAATATAGCGAATAAAAAATATACCGCGGTTATATTATAACTGCGGTATATTTTTATTGCAGTGATAGTAGCAGAAGCTGTTTTTTTGTGATAATATGAAAACAGTTAGGCATAATGTAAAGGAGCTGTGGATATGGAAAAAGCAGAAGTAATTAAAGCGTTTCATTTAATGTGGGACAACTACCCGGAGTCGGCAATGCTTATCGATAAGAAACGCAATATTATTGCTGCCAATAAAATAGCTCCCAGTACAGGACGTATTGAAGGCAATAAATGCGCTTTAGTTGAACCTTTGGAGCAGCACAAGGGGTGCCGTGCTGAGGAAGCCTGGGAAAAAGGAGAAGCCAGCTACCGTAAAAAAGTCGGCAAATTAGGAGACGTGGTTTCTTTCTGGGTGCCTATAGATGGTTTTCCTGATTATTTAGTCCATTTTTCTGTAGGCTCTATCAAGAGATATGAATATAATGTTTGAAAAAAAGCTTTGCCATATTATGGCAAAGCTTTTTTATTATTTTTGAGTAAAATCAAGCTGTCATGTACAGTTGAATTTATTGCTATAGTTTAGAAGAGAACCACTATTTGATACGAGATATCAGATGGTGGTTTAGTTTTTGAAAAAGGCTTTTTAACTTTATTCTAATCAAACTTAAAATCAATATCTTTAAATATTTTAGCAACAGTTACCCTGTTTAAACCGGATAATAAAGCAATTTGTTCTTGTGTTAAATAAAAGTCGCCTAAATATTGATGGCTTAGCTTTAAAGAATATTCTATACGTTCTTTACTTGTATCGCAAACCAGGTTTGTTAAGTGCCTTATGATTCTATAAAATCGTTCGGATAAATAATGGATGATAAATTTATCTAGTTCAATGTATTGGCTTAATAAATGTTCAAAAGTATCTTTGGATATAAGCCATCCAAAAACATCTGTCAGTGGGAGGACTGAGATAAAATCTTGGGGTGATTGTTTACCGAAGTTCAATATACCTAAAAGATCACCTTTTTTTAGAATATCTACACCAATTTGTTTGCCTTCATTGTTGCGTCTGATTGTCATTAATGCGCCTTCCTGAATTATTAAAATTTGCTTATTGCTAAAAAAGAATAAGTTTTCTTTTTTAGCATTTATATAGAATTTAATTGCATTTTTTAAAATCGCTTCTTGGATGTCATTTGATAAGTTTAAACATAACTTTTGGTGAAAAGGCTTTGCATCAAAGTATGATTTCATCTCAAATCACTCCTCTCTTACTTAAGAATCTAACATTCAAAGATAAGCGTGTCAATAAAACATAGACTAAAGATCCCGATAAATGAAACTTTGTTGTCTAGACTACAAAAATGCTGTAAATAGATTAACAGAACAAATATATAGATATTCATATAATGAAGCTGAAAGGAGGAGAAAGAGATAAATTCTACAGGTTTAACGTGAAAGGAGGAGTTGACGGTGGATCAACAGAGTGTGCAGACAGTATCTGCATTATTGCCATTTGTTGTTTTATTAATTGGTTTTCTGGTTTTCAAAATGAACGCGCTTAAGTTAAGTTTATATGTGTGGATTTTTGAAATTATTTTAGTGGTTTTTGTTTTTGATATGCCGATAATTAAAACACTGGAAGCTTCTATATGGGGGAATATAACCATATGGAATGGTTTCTTGGTATTGTGGACAGGTCAAATTTTTGGTCAGTGTTTTAGAACTACAGGTGCGTTGAAAGTATTGCTTAATACACTTGAAAGAATATTACCCAACAAATCAGGTAAGGCGGTTGCTTTATGTTCAGTTGTTGGTGGGTATTTAGGGGCATTTAACGGCTTTGCAACATATCCGGTCACTATTACTGGTTTAGTAAGGCAGGGTGTTGATGGGTTTAAAGCTGCTGTAGGGTATTTAGTCTATTTTTCCTGGAGCGTTAGTTTTGTAAGCCTTTTTATTGCTGCAACGATTGCAAGTACTGTGACAAAATTACCTGTAACAGAAATTGTTGGAATAATGGGTATTTTAACATTACCAATGATAGCTGTATCTGTAGTCGGCTTCTTTAAAATATTGAATTTTGATTTAACTGATAAGCATAACAGAAATATTGCAATTTTGAATTTTATCGCTAATGCTGTTGCTGTAATTTTATTTACTCAAATTTTCCCGGATCTTTATATTGTAACCTTGATTGCTGCTTCAACCTTTAATTTCCTGATTTTGTGGATGTATGGAAAGAATATGAAAACGGACGATTCGGAGATTAGAGAACCTTTGGATACGAAACTGGCAGTAAAAGCTTTTTTACCACTTTTTGCGGGTTCAATTGTTGTCGTTCTTTTTTCTTATCCATTGAAAAATATTATAAGTAAAGTAGCTTTTAAATGTTCTTTATGGGGTTATAGTCCAATAAGTATCAACTTAATTAATACACCTGGTACTTATATTCTGATAACGGCAATTTTATGCTATGTGTTTGCCATTAATAAAACCAGTACATTTTTTAAAGATTTTTGTGATGCTTCCAATAGAAGTAAAAGTTCACTTATTACGTTGTTTTTAGGTGGTGCTATGGTGAATTTAATGGTTGATACAGGACAAATTACATTATTAGCACAGCATATGACGTCATGGGGCGCTACTGTTTATGGTTTACTATTGTCAGGACTTGGGTTTTTAGCAGGAATGTCCTTTGGACAGGGGATACCAGCTTGTGCAATGTTTGCGAAAATGCAAATGGCATCTGCTCAGATGCTACAATCTCCTGCAATAATTTTAGTTGGATTTTCAACAATGGTTACGATGGGCCCGGCAAACCCGTTAAAGCCATCTTTACTACAATTTACTTCATCCCTGGCAAATATAAAGGACAGAGATGGCGATATGTTTAATATTGCTTTCAAATGGCAAATGATACAATTATTGATTGTCTGTATTTTTGCGATGATATTTATTAAATAATAAGGGAGTGTGTAAAATGGCATTTAATGATTTCAGAGAATTTTTAGACCTTTGCAGAAAAGAACATGACCTGATTGAAGTAGATCGTTATATTGATTTAAATTTGGAAATCGGTAAGGCATTAAAAAAGAGTTATGTAAACGATGGCCCGGTGATTATTTTTAAAAATAATGGAACTGAGTTCCCGGCAGTTGGAGGTGTGTTTGGAAATAGAGTCAAGGCGTTAAGAGCCTTGAACGTAAAGAATAAAGATGTTCTTTCGTGGTTTGCAGGTGTCATTGATAAACCTGTTCCTCCAGTAATAGTTCAAGATGCTCCCTGCCAGGAAATAATTATTGAGGGAGAAGATGTTGATTTAAGCAAATATCCTATTCCACAATTTTCTTCACTAGATGGTGGTCCATACCTAACTGCAGGAATTAGCATTTCCAAAGATCCTGAAACAGAAATAACGGATTTGGGACATTACAGGTTTCAAGCAATTGGTAAAAATTATTTTGGGTTTATGGCACAACCTTTTCACCGTCTAGGTAAAAATTGCACTAAAGCAAACGCATTAGGTATGAAGAAATTCGAAATGGCTTTGGTAGTCGGTACTGATCCGGCATTAGCATATACCTGTCAGATACAGAATGTGCCGGACAGCACGGATGATTGGGGATTAGCAGGTGCATTGCGTGGTCAGCCTGTAGAATTAGTCAAATGCAAAACGATTGATGTGGAGGTTCCGGCGATGGCTGAATTTGTTTTTGAATTGGAAATAGATTTTGAGACCAAAGTGAGCGAAGGGCCTTTAGGAGAATTCACAGGGTATATGACACCTGCAAGCGAAAAACCAATCGCCAGAGTAAAGGCAGTCACACATAGAAAAAATCCATATTTTCAGGTGTTGCTGACAGGAAAGCCAGTAACTGAAAACCATATTTTAAAAAATATTCCTTTAGAAGCCTCATTCTTTAATTTTATGAAAAAACAGTTTCCCAGTATTAAAGATGTTGCTGTAAATCCTTCTGGCGGGGTACAAAATTATGTAGTAATTTCAATGACACAACGTTATGCAAATGATGCAAGGCACGCAATTTTAGCGGCAATGTCAAGTAATGTCAGACCCAAATGGGTAATTGTCGTCGATCCAGATATTGATGTTCATAATTCTGCAGAAGTTGAATGGGCGCTATCGTTTCGTGTAAATCCTGTCAGAGATGTTATTTTGGTTAATAATGTACCTTCTGCGCCTCTTGATCCTTCATCACATGGTGATACTTTACAATCTAAAACTAATTCTACGATAGGTATTGATGCCACGATGCCATTTGGCGAAGAGTATGCAACTGTAGCAGAAGTAACAGGCTGGGAAGAATATGAGTTTCCAGAGCTTGATGCTTCCAGATGATTTAGATAGGGTTAATATGTAGAATGAGCCGGCAACAAGAGTGCCGGCTCATCTTGGAAAGAAGGTGGTGAGGTGGAAGTTAATAAGATGTTTTTTTATAAATTAAAATGGATCATCTCTTGTATTATTATCAGCTTGCCATTTACTACTTCAATAGATTATCTTTATCAGAAATATTTGGCTATTACTTTGTGGGCTGTGATGATGTGGATGTTTGAATTGATTCCAGAAGAAATAGTAGCAATAATGCTGCCTGTTATATATTTGGTTTTGGGAATAGTGAAGCAGGATGTAGCTTTCAATTCATGGGTTAGCGGGACTCCGTGGATTACTTTAGGCGGATTGATTATAGGTGTTATGATTGTGAAGTCTGGTTTAGTTATCAGAATTGCCTATAAAGCCCTTTTACTTGCACAAGGGAGCCTAAAGGGAGTTATTTTTGGGATAGTAGTTACATGTACAATTTTTACTCCGCTTATTCCATCTGTAATGGCGAAAATTGCATTGTTAGTACCGGTAGTTATAGGGATATGTAATGTATTAGAGGTCAAACCTAAAAGCAGAACTGCATCAGCCCTGATTCTAGTTGTGTTTTTTTCGTTATGGTCGCCGAAAATGGCGTTTTTAACAGCTTCTACTGACAGTATTTTGACGGCTGGAATTTTAGAACAATATATGGGGATAAAACTTTCCTGGATGTCCTGGGCAAAAGATATGTTTATTCCTGGAATATTATGGATGATTTGTTCTATTCCGTTAGTGTATATATTAAAACCCGAGAATCTGAGTTTAAGTAAAGAATATTTGCAAAATGAGTATAGTAAATTAGGCAGTGTCAGTTTGGAAGAAAAAAAGACTATTTTAATTATAGTATGTGTTTTGCTTGCTTTTTTAACAGCTTCTTTCCATCATATTCCTGAAAATATGATAATGATTATTTTTGGTGGAATAGCATTTTTCCCTAAAATAGGAATCTTATCTGAAGATGATTTTAAAAAAATACAATTCAGGGTTTTATTTTTCTTGACCGGAGCTGTGACTATTGGTGATGTAGCTTCAGAAATTGGAATTACAAAATTGATAGTTGCCTTTACACAGCCTTATTTAAGCCAAATGAGTAGTTTAGAGCTTATATTAAGTATATATTTTTTTTCAATTTTATCTAATTTCTTATTGAATCCGTTAGCGTTGATTGCGACATTAATGATGCCTATGGCTGACCTATGCAAGCAATTGGGTTATTCTCCACTAGTAGGTGGATATTCCATGATAATGGGGTTTAACCAGGCCTTATTTCCATATGAAATCGCACCATTGATGTTGGCTTACGGATTTGGATACTTAAAACTAAGCCATTTAATCAAAGTAATGGCTTTGCGGATCCTTGTCGGGATAGTTTTTATGGTAATCGTTACATATCCTTATTGGTCGGTTATAGGCTTACTGGATAAATAGTTAATTTATTATATAAATACGGGGGAGGAATAATCATGAAAAAATATTTAGGCATTGCGATGTTTGTAACTTTAGGGGTGGCGGCTTCTGCTTCTGCTGCTAATCCATTTTCGGATGTACCTGCTGGTCATTGGGCGTATAATTCTGTAAAACAATTATCAGAAGCTGGTATTGTGGAAGGATATGGTGACAAAAATTATGGCGGAGATAGGTTGATGACACGTTATGAGATGGCTCAAATTGTAGCAAAAGCAATGGCAAAAGGTGCTAATGTAGATCGTCTTGCATCAGAATTTGCAGATGAACTTGATACATTGGGAGTCCGTGTTGCCAGGTTAGAGGAAAAAGGCGATAATGTAAAAATCAGTGGGGAAATGCGTTATAACTATACAAGTTTTCATGGGCACGGAGGTACTAGTAAACCGGACAAATCAATACTTCGTACTCGTTTATGGTTGACTGGAGCTGTAAATAATGATTGGAAATATACAGCAATGTTAGAAAATAATCAGAATTTAAGAAATGATTCTGGAGATGAAACTACTAATTTTCAACGTGCTTATATGAACGGGCGTCTTGGCGGTTGTGATATTACTGCTGGGCGTTATCAATTGACGCTCGTCGATGGTTATACCTACAATACAAGATTTGACGGTGTTGGTATTTCATATGGGAAGGATATAAAAATTGGTGCTTTTTATGGTAAACCTACTGAATTATACAATGATGTTTTGAAGAATGGAGACTGGAACTACAATAAGCTTTATGGAGCAACAATAAAAGGAAAAGCTGGCGGACTTGAAGTGGCAACTGGTTACAGCAAATTCAGCGGGAACAATGATGAGATTATTATGTCGAAATATGGTAAGAATAATGATAAAAATGGATTATTCAATTTAGGAGTTAAATATAATTTTGCAAATCAGGCATCTTTGGGTGTAGTTTACTTGAAATCTGATGTTGATAAAATTGATGGAATAAGAGGTACAAATGATAATGATGGCTACATTATTACAGGTACAATTAAAGGTGCTAAAGCAAGTAAACCAGGATCTTTTGGTCTGGCGGCACAATACTATGATCAGGGCTATGGAACTGTACTTGCACCTACCCAAAATGGAGTAGTTATTCCTTTTGACAGATACGGATTTAAAGGATATGCATTGGCTGGTTTTTATACAGTTGCTAAAAATATGGTAGCCAGTTTGCAATATTATGATTTGGAAAGCAAAAACAGTGGTGATAAGGATCAGATTGTTTGGAGCCATCTGTTAGTAACTTTTTAGTGCTTAAAGCAGAAATAGAAACTGAGTAAAAAGAGGTAAACTTATTATGCGCTTAATTGTTGGAATATCTGGAGCCAGTGGCGTTATTATGGGTCAGCAGATGTTAAAGGCATTAAAAAGTATTCAAAATATTGAAACACATTTAGTAATAACTGAAGGAGCTAGGAAAAATTTTGAATATGAAACTTCGATAGATATTAATGAATTGACTAAAGTTGCTGACTATACCTATAACAACAAAAACCTGGCTGCCAAAATTTCCAGTGGGTCGTTTGTTACAGGGGGAATGATAGTTATTCCGGCCAGTATGAAAACAGTTGCTGGTATAGCCAATGGATATGCGGATAACCTGCTTTTACGGGCAGCGGATGTTTGTTTAAAGGAAAATCGTAAAGTGGTATTAGTACCGCGGGAAATGCCTTTGAGCAAGATTCATCTGCGTAATATGAAATGCTGTGCCGATAATGGCTGTGTTATCGTACCGCCTATGCTTACTTTTTATAACGCTTCTAACTCATTAGAAGAGCAAATTGATCATATTTTAGGTAAAATATTGATGCAGTTTCATATTGAGTACAGAAATTTTATGGCATGGGAAGGCAGAGAATTATGAAAAGTTTTGTGCTTGCATCAGGTGAACTGCCATATATGATTTCTGCTTATATAATTTTATGTGGAGATGATATGATTATTGTAATCAGTGGAGGAGAAAAAGAACATGTTGGAGCGGTTGCGCTTGGTTCTCCCAGACCTAGTTTGGAAAACAGCAAAAACATATCGTCGAATGCTTCCTTACTATGTTTATTAGGGCATAAAGATGACATTTTAGCTAGAGAAGCTGCATTGCGGTTATCGAGAAAATACAATAAAAATGTTGTCGTAACGGTAGGGATACATATTGACAGAGCGACTGGTGATGATCTCAAGGAAGTAGAAAAGAATTTTCACGTTATTTTAAATATGATTGAAGACATGATGGTTGCAATTTAATATTGCATATATTTTAAAGCTTACAATTGACATAAAAAATTTGATGTTTTTTGAGTAGGCCATAAAGATTAAAAAAGCCATTCTCCAAAATTTGGAGAATGGCTTTAATTGCTGTGGTACGCCCGAGTGGAATCGAACCACCGCACACGGCTCCGGAGGCCGATGCTCTATCCACTGAGCTACGGGCGCATAATAGTTGGTGCATTGTGCACCATAGCGAATTATAGCATAACGGCAAGCTTCTTGCAAGTTTTATCCTTGCTTACTTAAATAAAAAGCATATTGTGCCACAGTACAGGTGGTAAAATAAGTATTAAATTTTCTCCAAGGGATTTACTTAATTCTGCGTTTTATATATAATCAAATCAAATTAGATACTATTGGCGGAGGAAAGCTTTATGAGCTACTGCAGATTGTTGTTGACGCCGAGAATGACGTTATTGATTGTTATTGGATCTTTGATTTATTCTGTAGGTCTAAATCAGTTTATCGTACCTGTAGGTTTGTATAATGGCGGATTTTTAGGTATAGCCCAGCTGATAAGGCATTTTATGGAAAGCTGGTTTGGGATCAGCTTTGGCAGTACTAATATCGCCGGTATTTTATATTTTGTTTTGAATATACCGCTGCTGGCAGTTTCGCTGAAACGTTTTGGTAAGGAATTCCTGGCTAAAACTATTTACTGCGTTTGCTGGTACAGCTTGTTTCTGACAGTTGTTCCGATTGCGGATCATTTACTCGTTGACGAACATCTGACGGCCTGTGTGGCCGGCGGTGTGATCTGCGGCATTGGTGCCGGCATGACTTTGCTGTCTGGCGGCAGCGGCGGCGGTGAGGAAATTTTAGGCCTTTTGCTGATGCAGAAGCATTCAAATTTGAGTGTTGGCAAAGTTTCTGCTATGCTGAATATCTTTATCTTTGGGACCTGTGCCATAATCTTCAGTATTTCCCAGGCAATCTATTCTGTCCTCTTTACCGGTATCGTGTATTATGTCTTGGATAAGGTGCATTTCCAGAACATCATGCTGACGATGCTGATTATTACAAAAAAACAGGGGCTGGAAAAGATAATCTTTGAAAAGGTCAACCGCGGTGTTACAAAATGGAATGCTTATGGCGCCTATAAGAATGAAGAAAGAGAAATTTTAATGACCGTAGTTTCTAAAAGTGAGTTCTTGCAGCTGCGGCGATTGCTTTTAGCAGCAGATCCGGAAGTTTTTATAATTATAGAAGAAAATGTTTTTGTTGTTGGTAATTTTCAAAAACGTGTCAATCAATAAAAAAGCTCCTGCCTGTGCTTAGAACCAAAGAAAATGGACATTGAATAAAAAAGCCTCCAATCGTAG